>JAUQPZ010000004.1 GCA_030550155.1 Thermoproteota archaeon | reverse complement strand
AGGCGCGGAGGAAGAGGGGGTTGGCCTAGACTTCAAGCCGCATGGGCACATTCCTTTATACATCGCGGCTCAAGGTCAGAGAATGCTTCGGCTGTCAGCAGAGATAGGAGACGGAGTCCTGATCAACACCTCCTGGCTCTTCAACCCCCAGAAGCCTGTCAGCATAGTGAGGGACCACCTAGCAGCTGTTGGGAGAGGGGGAGGAGAGTTCTCCGCAGAGTTGGAGGCCCTACTCTCTATTCATGAGGACTCTAAGAAGGCTAGAAAAACTGTAAAGCCGTATGTTGGTGTAGTTATCCAAGGGCTTTCACCCTCGATGATTGAGGAGTTAGGCATAGAGGACGACGTTATTAGAAGGATACGCCTAATGGTGAGGGCGCGGATGTGGCTTGAAATACACAAGGTAGTGCCTGACGAGATGGTGGAGATGTTCGCAATTTCGGGAGCCCCCAAAGATGTGAGAAGACGCTTAGAGGAGCTTGCAGGTGTCGGTCTAGACGGACTGGTTCTTGGGGGACCTCTAGGCCCCACACCGCGTAAAGCCCTAATAATGCTTGACAAGATCTTGAAGGGACTTAGTGGATAACCGAGCGTGCGAGTGTTTTGAGCATTCTTTTAAACTTGTTTAGTTCTTCGTCCGTAAGGCGTAAACGGCCGAATCGGACGGCCTCATAGAGCTCCAGCAACTCCATTGACTCGCTCCTGTTGAGTGCCCGCAACACCTCCCTCACGGTTGAGGAGGGGTGTATTGACTCCACTCCGCGCTCTGTAAGGATTTGTAGGAAAATATCGATACAGTGTTTCATATACTCTCTCTGCTCCTCCCTCGTAACATTTCTACTCAGGGCTCTTTCAAGCCTCCAGAGCGGGCCCTCCACCACCTCATCGCTAACCGACCGCGCCGCACTGTTTAAACTCCTCCTCAGCATCAATATTCCAATAGCCACAACAATGTTCAGCGCCAGCCAAAACACTGGACTATAGAATAGGTCTATCTCCATTCTATATCTCCTTCAACTATTGTCGCATTTGTGATCTGCACCGGGATATATGTCTCGTTTTCCAGGACCAACAACACGCCCCAAGGAATAATAATCTCTGTTGACGAGTGGACCAGTATAATGACGTCGTATAAAGTGTATCCCGCTAACGGTTCGACGCTTAAATAGTATGGCCTCGGGGTGATGTGTTCATCGACTGTCTCGCCGGTTGGATAAACGCGCTTTTTACCTCCTATATCGATGGTGCTGATTATCGGTGTTGATGCATAGACCGTCTTATTGGAGGGTGGTATGTATTTTATCTGGGTTCCAGTGGAGTCCAAAGTATAGTTTACCCTCAAAACAAGCTGGTCGGGAATCAGCTTCTCCTCCTTGAATAGGACCAGTATGAGCAGAGGCTTATCAACCGTCACGACCGTTCTGAAGGGGAATAGGATGCCGTCGCGCCACGAGACTATGACGCTGTAGTTTCCAGGTGTCAGGTTGAAGATTGCCTCGCCCTTGGAGTCTAAGTCAGATATTGACCCCCCGATCACGGCGAACACGAGGCCAGGCTTAGGGGGCCTTGGGTTCCCGTCGCCTATTTGATGCAGGACTCTAATCTTCACCGGAATTCCGCCCTCTGTCTGGGGTGCCACGTTGAAGACTTGGGCAATAGCTGACGAAGTTGAGAACGCGAAGGGCGGGGAGTTGAAAATCGTGAAGAGTAGCGCTAAAATTAGTGCGAGGGACAGGGCAAGTAGCTCGGAGCGCCGTGCCAAGAGCTACTAGGAATCTGGCTCATGATGGATATAAGTTATTTTGGCGTGGTTGGTTCTGCGTAGGCATAGGCTCGATAAGCTATATATCGCTTTGTTCAGACTGGCGGAATATATAGGGCTGGTCCAGATTAGAATCTTGTAGGGGAAAAGTATCGCAACGCAGGATTGTCGCGACCCGTTATAATATCTTCGACTAGTATAGCGGTGGAGGGGCTGAGGGTTAGTCCAAGCCTGCACAGCCCCGTGGCCACTACTATTCGGCCCTTCTCGCTGAGCCTACCTATCACGGGAAGGCCGTCAGGAATGCAGGGCCTGGAGCCAACCCACTCATCCATTACTGATAGCTTATCAGGCAGGTTGAGAGCCCCTTTGACTTTTTGGAGCATGCGAATTATCTTGGAGCGGTCGATAGGCGCGTCTGGAGCATTTAGCTCAAAGTAGCTCGTGAATCTAAGGTTACCCTCACTGGTCTGGCTGATGACGATCTTCTCGTCGGCGTAGAAAACGGGTCTGGACAATCGCTGAGATACTGGCTCCGTCACGGCTAAGTAGCCTCTGCCAGCGATTAACGGTATCTTTACGCCTAGGCTCTTAAACAGTCTCCCGGTCCAGGCCCCCAAGGCCAGAACGACGTATTCGCCTCTGAGGCTGGTCTTGCCCGTCTCAACTGAGACACCTTCCCTGTCTTCACTAGCCTTCTCAGCTCTCTCCCATAAAATCTTCACACCCATCCGCTCAATCGCGGAGATGAAGGAGTTAAGAGTCTTAGCTGGGTTTATCCACGCGTCGTCCACGTAGTAGATTCCGCCTACAACGTTCTCGCTCAGAAGCGGCTCCAGCTCCCTGCATCCCTCAGCATCGACAATATCAACTCTGTATCCGCGCTCAGCCATATCCTCAGCTAAGACGCGGGACTCGAGAGAGAACAACTCTTCAGAGAAATAGGCCTCAATCGACCCGGCGGTAAGCAACTCAGCGTCAAGGTCCTCCCCTTTGATTAGATCGAGCCACAGCCTCTTGCTCTCTAGGATGAAGCCTGCCAGTATTGCTCCACGCCTCGCCATCTCCTCCCTCTTGAGGCCGCGAGCATATCTCCAGATCCATCCGCCGGGCAGGGACTCTTTTAACGCAATCCAAGGATTGGATGATATATAGGAGCCTCTGCGCAGAGCAAGCCTCACCACGCGCCAGAACCCCATTATCTCGGGGACAGTGGTTGCTGAGCCTTGATGTATGAGTCCCGCGTTACCCCACGATGCGCCTTTGCGCGGCGCCTCGCCGCCAACAACTACGACTCTGAAACCTGCCTTGTGTAGCCTATAAGCCGTTTGGAGGCCGACGAATCCCCCGCCGACAACCACTACGTCCGCGTCCATCTATGCACGCTACTACCGGCTCGGTAAATACGTGTTACTCTCGAGCCTGAGGAACGCTTTTATACCATGGAGGGCAGCTAACATGCATGCAGGTTGATGAGTTTCTTAAGGCGCTGGCCCGCACGAGCGAGCTTGAGATAACTGTTGTTGGAAGGCGGAGTGGGAGACGCGTCACTCTCCCCGTCTGGTTTGTCAGCGAGGGTAGGAGGATTTATCTTCTCCCTGTCATGGGCTCGGAGACCAACTGGTACAAGAATGTTCTTTCAAATCCCTCCATGGAGCTGTCGGCTGGGAGGCACAGGGTCTCGGTCACTGCTAAGCCCACGAGCGAGAGGGAGAGCGTGGAGAGGGTTATCGAGATGTTTAAGAGGAAATATGGCGAGTCATCGATAAAGAGGTATTATTCCAAGCTCGACGCATGTGTAGAGGTAACTTTGTGAAGGGGCTCAGGGCGGGTATCCTCATCACTGCTCAGAAATACCCGCTATCATCATGCAACATATCTACTAAAAATTTGGGAGATAAACTTTAGCCTCGCCTTGAGGGGATTCCACACTACCGTGACCTTACGTGCTGTTTTAGCCTTCTTAGAAGTCTTCCTTGATTATTGTCTTCCTGTTGTTCGCCTTGCAGCGCTCTACAGCCTTCTGAACGGCCTGCCTCACAACAGCGTCCAACCCCTGCAGCGCGTCGCTACTCAACCTTATCCCCTCTGGCAGCAACTCCCTGACTTTTGACTCTACAACAACTAGTTCACGTGGCATGGTTTCGTCAATCTCAGCAGAGGGATGCTTTTTAGGTTTATCGGGCGGCGGAGACAGCCATTTACAGAGTATTACTCGGGTAATCCCCCTATTTATATAACCGTCGGTATGCGCGGGGCCGCGTTTATAAGCTTTGAACTCGGCGAGAACTTTGCTAAAAGGTCTTGGAAGAGCTGAGGCTTCTCTGTGTGTATTGGTATGACCCTGCGGGGTCGGGTCTCACTCAGCACGTAACCCAGCTCCTCCCTGTTGGCGTGGCCTGAGGCGTGGACTTGGATGCTCCTCATATTCATGAGGTTCAGCCAGTTTTCCACCCTCTCCCTGTCTATTTCCTGCTCCTCTGTGTGTGGCTCGCTAGTTGAGTAGATGAAGATGGAGTCGTCGGCCGGCCTTATGGGTAGAAGGTCTAGGACATCGTCAGGCGAGTTCAGTACGATGGTATATCTCTCCTGGTGAGATGATATGTCGAGGTCTGCTCGCAGGGGGATTCCTCTGTCTAGGATTTTTTCTAGGTATTCTTTCTCCCGTCCATGGTAATCTTGGCTTTCCAGTCTGCCGCTACCTTTCCGCTCGAAGAGAACCTCTACTAGCCCCTCGCCCGGGAGCAGCTCCTTGGGCGTTACCCCTAAACTATGGAATGTCTCGAGCATAAGGGCCATCCGGGGAGAGACTAGTATTTTTCTGTTCGCGGATTTTGAGGCTGAGGCGATGGAGCTGAACCTATCATAGTCCAGCAGCCCGGTCAGAACAGCTACCAGCCCCCTCCTCCCGGAAATCGTAGAGGCTAAGCCTCGCTTCACATCACTCTCAGTTACATTCTCTTCCTCCTCAATTCTGGTGCCCTCCAACAGCAACACATCGACGCCCTCCGACACAACCGTCTGTATGAACTCCTCCGTGAAGGATTTCTTAGGTCCATGGAGTCTTAAGTCGCCCGAATAGGCCAGGCTACCCTCAGGCGAGTGCACTATCAGCCCATAAGACCCTGGCACAGAGTGGTCTACGTGGACTGGCCTCACCTCGAAGACTCCGATCTTCGGCTTCTGCCCAGTCTTGAACAGATTCACTTCCCTCTCCCCATCTATGAAGATTTTTTCCTCGACAGTTCTGTTGGGCTTGGAAAGCTCCTTCGTCCTCGCTATCTTGAAGCTCGCGATTCCGAGATAGATTGGTATCTCCTTTTTGAGGAGAGAGATGTGGCCTAGGTGGTCTGAGTGGGGGTGGCTGACTATTACGCCTTGGACATCCAGCTCGGGCGACTTCTGAAGCATCTCTTCAACCAAGCCTGTGGGGTCGGATAGCTCTTCGTCGTAGAGATTTCTGATCGGCGGGATTGAGCCTGATGCGAGGAGGCTTGCGAGGAGGGCATACCTCTTAGGCCTCAGCACCCAGCCGAAGAATCGTCTCCTAGCTGAGTAACTTATCCCAAAGTCTAGAAATACGCCCTCTCCCCGAGACTCGAGGTAGAACTTATTACCGCCAATCTCTTCCAGACCGCCGAACCCCCAAACCCTCATTCAGCAAGGAAAGTTCGGTAACCTAATTTAAAATTTCCTACGAGAATAACGTGAAGACAGACAAATCTTTTATGTCTCGCGAGCACAAGTAGTGTTGGAAGTAGGTGATGCTTGAGCGTCTCCAGATATGGAGGGACGAGCGCGTAGCTAAAAGGCTATCCTGGTATCTAGCCGTCTCTACCAACGGAATGCCGGCCAAATATCTGATATGCCAGAGGATACCCGTTGATGTGGATTTCGGCGCCGGGGAGGAGGAGCTCTGGGGCGCTCACAGAGAGGCGGCAAAGGCCTTTGAGCAGGTTTACACCAGTATCAGGGGAGGCAGGCTTGCTCTCAGGGAGCTTGAGAAGCCGGCGAAGAGTCTCATGGACCTGAAGGTGGAGCTTGTGAGGCGTATGCTGAGGCACTGCAACTTCTGCAGATGGAACTGCAAGGTTGACAGGGTCGGAGGCTCCAAAAGGGGGACGTGCATGCTTGACTATACTTCCCGCGTGAGCTCGTACTTCCACCATCTCGGCGAGGAGCTGCCGATAAGAGGCGTCAGGGGCTCAGGAACCATATTCTTCACCTCCTGCAATATGAGGTGCGCGTTCTGCCAAAACAGTGATATAAGTAAGGACAAGGATAACGGGCTGGTCGTTGACCCTCGGCTGCTCGCGATGATGATGTGGGAGCTGAGGGTTGAGGGGTGCCACAACATAAACTTGGTTGGCGGCGAACCGACGGTTCACCTCCACACGATTGTCGAGGCCATATCCCTCCTCGGAGCCGTCCAGCCCACCAAGGATAAGCTCTCCTACCTCTGGATGATGAAGCCAGACGCCCTGAGATGGCGGAGGCTTGAGCCGTCGCAATATCTCTACGATGGGGAGCTGAACACTCCGATACTCTGGAACTCCAACATGTATATGAGCCTAGAGGCTCTCGAGATTTTGAGGGAGCTTGTCGATATCTGGCTGCCAGACTTCAAGTTTGGGGGTAACGCGTGCTCAATTAAGCTTGCAAGGACCCCGTGGTACTGGGAGACGGTCTCGAGAAATCACAAGATAATCTATGACTGGGGCGAGGATATTGTCGTTAGACATCTCGTAATGCCCAATCACGTGGAGTGCTGCACGAAGAAGGTGCTTGACTGGATTGCCAAGAATATGCCGGGAGTGCCGGTAAACGTCATGGATCAGTATCATCCAGACTGCTTCGCAGACCCGTTGAGCAGCCAGTTTGACCCGCGCTATAGTGAGATAGCGAGGAGGCCGACAGAGGAGGAGATACTCGAATCCTATAGATACGCCAGTAAGCTCGGCATCGTCTTCGAGTCGATAAGCTTGGAGAAGAGCGCCCTAAGTCTGAGGCCCTAGTTGAGGTTTAGTAACCCTCGAGAATACAGCTTAGCAATCTTGGCGAGCACCTTGGAGGAGCTGTTAAGCCTGATAGACGACATCTTAGGAGCCTTGACGACCTTTATCCTCCACTTCTCCCTCTTCACGGCCTCCAGAAACTCTCTCCTAATCTTGTCCTGGTCGTAGCCGAACACCACGACATCTGGCTGGAATTTCCTTATCACCCTCTTGAAGCTGAAGGGCCTATAGCCGAGGTGGGCCTCGTCCACGTTCTTGAGGCCCTTGACCAGCTCAAGCCTCTCCCTCTCCGAGAAGATCGGCCTCCTCCTCTTCCTCTTCAGGACCGTCTCGTCCCTCGCGATTATAACGACCAATCGCCCATTCCTCCCCTTCAACCTGTTCGCGTACTTTAGAAGGAAGAGGTGGCCTGGGTGAAGTATGTCGAAGACGCCTGTGGTCAGGATGGTTCTGGTCTTGTTTACCAAGTAAATTCAACCCTCCCAATAATTCTCAGACAATCGAGTAGGCCTTCTGCGTATGAGATAGCGATTAGCGAGTCGTCAAGCATTCCAGAGTCAAGGAAGTGCCTCGCATCCTCGACATAAGAGTTTACTAGCTCCAGGATTTTTGAGGTTTCAGCGTCGTTTCTTGCGGCGGCTAGCTTGGATAGGACGCCTGAAGTCTTCGCGATGTATCTCTCGGCCCGAGCCCTCCTTCTGCTGGTCGGCCTATAAGTGTCCAGCAACTCGCCACCCCTCACCGTCAAAGCCTTTACAGCCTCCCTCTCGTAAGAGCGTGTCTCAGCCGGAACAATAACCACGTGGGGCGGCGGGGGCAACGAGAGGCCCCCAGCCTCAGAGGCTCTACACACAACTCTGAACTCGTCTCCGTATCCTAGCCTAGCCAGGATTATGACGGGTGTCTGAGGCCCAAAACTCCCGCCCATCTCTGCCGCAACCATTAAAAGGCTCCCGAGCGCCTCCGCAGCCCTTAGGCCACCATCAGCGACATCTAATAGCACAAGGGTGTGAAGCCCACTCTCCATGTTCTCCTCAACACACCGGCAGATGGTCTTGAGGCTCTCCTCACCCGCATTCTTCGGCACCGTAACAATCCGGCCAAACTTGTATGAGGAGAGACCTGAGGCGCCAATCGCCGCCGTGATGGAGGACGCACCATGAATTACCTCGAAGGGCACCCCCTCCTTGACGGCCTCCTCAAGAAATACTACGTGGGTCGTGGCCATTAGAGGGTCTCCGGGCACGGCTACTGTGACACTCATGGATTTAGCCCTTTTGACAATCTCCGCCACGCCCTCCTCGAGGTCACTTCTCTCTGCGAGCACCAGCCTACCCCCGAGCCTCAGCCTCAGAAACTCTATCAGCTCGCTGGAGATGATGCTGGTGTAGCAGTCCAAGTAAACTATGTCTGACTCCTCAAGCGCTCTTAAAGCCTTCAACGTAAGATAGTCCGGTGTGCCGAGCCCGATGCCGACTAGTCTCAACACCACGGATGAAAAAACTCATCAAAACATAAATGCATCCTCCGGCGAGGGCGGAGTAGCTCTTAATACACGCCTTTGCTAGGAAAATATAGTAGGGGCTGTGAAACATTTTTCCCTTAGCTCCGGTTAGACCATTTGGTTTGAGGGCGGTAGTCCTTGCGGCGGGCGAGGGTAAACGCCTTAACCCCCTAACGAAAAACAGGCCTAAAACCCTACTCCCAGTGGCTGGGAAACCCCTAATCCTCAGAGTGATTCAGGCGCTGCAGAGAGTGGGCGTAGATGAGGTCTGCGTTGTAGTCGGCCCGCGCGGTGGGCAGTTAATGGAGACCCTGAGGAGCGTGAGGACGCCGACCCTGAGGCAGGCGGTTCAAGAGAAGCCGCTGGGCACGGCTCACGCTCTCCTAGCTGCCAGAGACTTCATACAGGATGAGGACAGGTTCATCCTAGTCTATGGCGACCTCTTCTTCCAAGACGAGATGCTTGCGGGGCTGGTGAGACACGTAGGCGAAGATTTCAACGGCGGCGTCCTCGCCGTGGTGCAGGAGGAGGCGAGAAGGTTTGGGGTGCTACTGGAGGAGAATGGTCTGCTGAAGGGCATAATTGAGAAGCCTGAGAACCACGTAGGCCCCGCGCTCATAAACTCGGGAATCTATGTGCTCCCGAGCGGGATAGCTGAGGCGGCAGAGAGTATAGGGCCCTCAGCCAGAGGCGAATACGAGCTCACAGAAGCCATAAACCTCCTTATCAAGCAAGGAGAACGCATAGCAGTCTACAAGCACAGGAGAGGATACTGGCTCGACGTCGGAACACCCTCAAGCTACCTAGAGGCAAACCTGCTCGCCCTCACCGAGACGGAAAAGTTAGGAGCCCCGCACACGTCAACGAGAGACTCATATGTCTGCGGAGATGTGAAGCTTGGAGACGGCGTCGAGGTCAAGACTTCCGTCCTGCTGGAGAAAGTCAAGGTGGAGGAGGGCGCGACCTTAGAGTCTACGGTCCTTCTTGAGAACGCCGTCGTGGAGAGGGAGGCTAAGCTATCTTACACGATCGTCGCGGAGTCCGGAGCAGTTGGGAGGGGCTGTTCCCTGAGGGGAATTATGGCCAGCCCTATAGTTGTCTCGCCAGGCTCGAGAGTCCCGCCATATTTTAGGGCCGAGCCTGGAGCTGTTTTTTAGCCTCGCTCTTCAGAAGTGAGCGAGCCAGGAGGCGCGCAACCCTTAGAGGCTCAGGCACGCGCCCGCTGATGGTCATCTTGTTGAGCACAACCTCGGCCATCCTCTTGGAGATCCCCACTCTACGCACATGTACCGTATAACCTGTCTTGAGGGTAAATTCCTCCCTCGGTCCATTGGCCTCGTATATCTTTAGCCTCTCCTCCCAGTCGCCTGGAAACCTCGACCTTATGGTCTCAGAGAGACCTTCTGAGGGGTTGTATGTGACGCATATTAGAGGGAGGCATGTCTCGGAGGCCACTCTGCCGAGGTCGACCACGTTGAAGAGGCTGATTATGCATCCGCCGAGCATAAGCAGGTTAATGTCTGTCCTCTCAAGCCGCCTATACATATCCACCATCTCTTCTGTAGCATCCATCCCACCCACCGTGCATCTACCGATAACAAAGCCGTCAAGAAGCAGGTCCGCCCTCATAACCACGCCGGCCAGAATGGACTTATCGCCCAACGCGGGTCTGAAGCTCTCAGCTATTCCAAGCACCCTAAACCCGGGCTTAAAGGGAGAGAAACTCCTCAATGTCAAGCCAGCGCCCTAACCACCTCCATCCAAGCCTTAGCCACGTTCTCCGGACTATAGCCCCCACCACCCATTGCGACGATCCTGCCACCACATTTCTCTTCAGCCAGCTTCCTCAAAGCAGTCGCAGCATACCTGTGAGACGCATGACTGTATTCGAGGCGCGTCAACGGGTCGCCCTCAACGCCGTCGGCGCCACATTGAAACAATATGAAGCCGAACTCAAACTTCTCAAGAAAGCCCAGACCCTCATCGAAGGCTGCCCTAAAATCCACGTCATTGGCCCCCGGCGGGAGCGGGATGTTAAGCTTCCTCCCCCAGGCCTCGCCGCGGCCCATCTCATCCCTAAAACCAGTGCCAGGGTAAAGTGTCCTGCCGTCCTGATGCAGGTCAAGAAAGACCACGCGGGGGTCATCCTCAAACTCGTAGTATACACCGTCACCGTGATGAGCGTCTATATCCACGTAGGCCACCGCCTCAAGCTTCTCCACCTTCAAGAGATACTCTATCGCCACCGCGGCGTCGTTAAAGACGCAGAACCCGCCGGCCTTCGACCTCATGGCGTGGTGTAGGCCACCCATCGGGTTAAACCCCCTGTACTCCTCCCTCAACGCAAGCTTCACAAGCCCCAGCGTGGTACCCACAACATAGGAGGCGGCCTCGAAGACGCCGGGGAAGGCTGGAGTGTCTCCATAGTCCAAGTAGCCGACACCCCGCTGCGAAGCCAGCTGAACGAACTTGATATAGTCCTCATCATGGAAGAGCCGAATCTCCTCCACAGAGGCCATGAAAGGCTTGAAGACACTGTAGCCCGTGCCAAATTCGTCGAGAGCCCTGTAGAAAGCCTCCAGCCTCCTCTGATTCATGGGATGCAGCGGCCCAAAGCTGTATCTCAGCAGCTCCTCTCCGCGCGCAATGTACAGCATTTCAAAGATAGGGTTAGCCTCTTAAGGATAAAAGCATAATTCCCTTGAAGCCGTCAGCAATATAAGCAGCAGAGAGCGGGATTTCTTGAGGGATGAATTTGGAGTATAAGAGGCTAGGAAAGACGGATGAAAAGATAGCCGCCATAGGCTTGGGGACCTGGAGACTCGGCGGTTCGATGTCGCCTGACTACACACATGATTTAGAGATAGTAGATGTCATAAGACAGGCCGTGGAGCTTGGAATGAACCATATCGACACGGCCGAGATGTATGCCGGAGGCCACGCGGAGGAGCTTGTTGGAAGGGCGATAAAGGTGTTTCCCAGAGACGAGGTCTTCATAGCCACCAAAGTGTGGTACACAAATCTCCACCACGATGACGTGCTCCAGGCATGCGAGAGAAGCCTGAAGAGGCTGGGAATAAAATATGTGGACCTATACATGATACACTGGCCGAACGAGAGAATACCCCTCTCAGAGACCATGAAGGCGATGGAAAAACTCTACAAGGACGGCAAGGCGAGATACATAGGCGTCAGCAACTTCTCAACCAGACTGGTCGAGGAGGCGCAAAACTACCTCTCACTAACCGAGATAGTTGCGAACCAAGTCGAGTACGGGCTCCACGACAGATCAATCGAGAGGGACCTTCTACCCTACTGCGAGAAAAACGGAATAACAATAACCGCCTACAGCCCTCTCGGCCAAGGTAGGCTCGCAATGGAGCTCAAAGCAAGGACCAAGAGGACCGAGACACTATATGAGATCGCACGGCGATATGCTAAGACCCCAATCCAGGTGGCCCTGAACTGGGTAATCTGGAGAGACAACGTCATCACGATACCAAAAGCCTCCAGTAAGGAGCATCTAAAAGAAAATGCGGGAGCCTGTGGCTGGCGCCTCTCTCCAGAAGACTACAAGCTACTATCAGATTCATGGAGATAGTATTATTTAAGTAGAGAATCTTAATTAGAGGCATATAGAGGGTTAAGATTCGACATGCATCTTGATAAGAGAGACATAAAAATTTTGGAGATCCTGCAGGAGGATGGGCGGGCCTCTTATTCGAGAATTGCGCGGCAACTAAACATTAGCGAGGCCGCAGTCTACTCGAGAATCACAAGACTTATGAAAGAGGGCGTCATAAAGGGGTTCTCCGCGATAGTTGACGAGTCTAAGCTCGGCCTCAATATTGGAGCCCTTATAGGACTCCGCGCCACTCCCACAAAGTATATGGAGGTTCTCAACCAGTTATCCTCCTTCCCAGAGATACTCGAGATACACGACGTCACCGGGGACTACTATGCTATGTTAAAGGTCAGGACTGGAAGCAAAGAGGAGCTAGCTTCTCTGCTTGACAAGATAGGTAAGCTCGAAGGAGTTGTCTCCACAGACACAAAGCTGATACTCAGGACGATAAAGGAGACGAACAAAATTCAGCTCTCAAAACTTGAAGAGAAGGCCAAGCCTCCGAGACAAGTCCGCGTCAAAACGAGATAGCGAGGCCGGGTTTAAGTTTACGGCGCTCAAGCGACATAAATCAGAAAAGGCCTACACGGGGCCTGTATCAGAACCTCTCACGCAATAAGCGATCTTGAACGCGCCGGGTTATGAAACCTATATTAACACCCGACAACTAAAATTCTTCAGAAGTGGTCAGGGAATTCACTTACCGGGGCTACACGATGCAGCAGCTAATACAGATGCCGACAGACCAGCTAATCAAGCTCCTACCCAGCAGACAGAGAAGAAGCCTCAAACGTGGGCTCACAGAGCCTCAGCGCAAACTCCTCATAAAAATCAGAAAATACAAGCAAAATAACACCAATAAACCCATTCGCACACACGCAAGAGACATGATTATACTTCCCGAGATGGTGGGGCTGACAATACAAGTGCACAACGGTAAAGAATTCGTCCCCGTGCAAATCACCTCTGAAATGATAGGCCACCGCCTCGGAGAATTCGCCATCACCAACAAACGCGTACAACATGGGAGACCCGGTGTCGGAGCTACGAAGAGCTCGATGTATGTACCACTAAAGTAGGACATCACTAGAGCGGAGCCTTTTCAGAGGCGTTAAATAAGAGTCAACCACCAAGAAGCTTTCGGCTAAACTATATGTGGCGACCCAGTCCCAGTACTCTGGGAGCGTGAGGCCGCGCTCAGATGGGGGGCTGTGGGTTGATTTTGCCATGTTTTCTTCAAGAACTAGCCAGATTAAGCTCAGACGGCTTAAATAAATATCATGACGACGAGCTCTATCTCTCCTCACCTAAGCAGTCGAACAGGCTAGAAGAACCTGTCAAGGACCTGTTGCCCGCCGCCCTGATTCTCCTCCGCTTGTTTAAGTGTTTGGCGAAGCCGGTCGAGCAATCCACGCTGCCCCTGATGGATTTTTCTAGCCGCTTCCTCTAGGCTGAACCAGGCTGCTCTGTCGACTTCGGGGAATTCCTGTGTCCTGCCTGAGCCCTTGGGCCACTCCATCGAGAACCTGTTGCTAATGATTTTCTCGGCGTCTATGTCTCCCTCTAGGGCCCATACCCGGATCGTCTTTCCGCTGGACAGCCGAACCTCTCCAAGGTCTATGAACTCTCCGTCAACCTCGAAGCCGGTCTCTTCCTTGAATTCTCTCTTTGCGGCCTCGAGTGGGTTTTCATCCTCCTCAATAATCCCCTTAGGTATTGACCAGGCACCATCTTCTTTCCCCATCCAGAATGGTCCTCCGGGATGAACCAGTAAAACCTCTATCCTTCCACTTTTGCGACGATAGAGCAGGATTCCCGCGCTATGGCGCCTCACGTTTCCTGTCAACAATTAGTGATTCTATGCGGGTTGTTAAGCTTTTGTCCGCCTTTGTGGCGGGGCCAGTTGGCCGAAATATAGTTATTTGACGCCTCCACGTTAGATGAGGCGGAACGGGATGGCGGGGCCGCGTCTGGGTCTAAGAATCTACAACACGCTAAGCCGGCGCATAGAGGATTTTGAGCCACTCCAACCTCCGGAGGTTAAGATGTATGTCTGCGGCCCAACTGTCCAAGACCTCGCGCATCTGGGACACGCGAAGACCTACATCGTTTTCGATGTCCTCTATCGCTATCTTACGTTTCTCGGATACAGGGTCAGGTATGCGCGGAATATCACGGATGTGGGCCACATCAGAGAGGATATCCAAGTCGACAGGATAATAGCGGGGGCTGAGAGGGAGAGGCTCGCGCCGATGGAGCTTGTCGACAAATACATGTTCAGCTTCTTTAGCGACATGGATAGCCTCAACATCAGGCGCCCAACGATACAACCCCGCGCGACCATGCATATTGTTGATATGTGGGAGGCGATTAGCAAGCTGGTAGAGAAGGGTTACGCATACGTTGTTGACGGCAACGTCTACTTCGATGTCTCGAGGTATGAGGGCTATGGCCAGCTGTCTGGTGTCAGGAGGGAGGAGCTAATGAAGCACAGAGTTGAGCCTGCGCCGGGGAAGAGGAACCCTGCAGACTTCGCTCTCTGGAAAAAGGCTGAGTCTGGGTACCTGTTGAAGTGGAGCAGCCCGTGGGGGGAGGGGTTCCCGGGCTGGCATATAGAGTGCAGCGTCATGAGCATCAAGCATCTCGGAGAGCAGCTGGACATACATGGGGGCGGCCAGGACCTGATATTCCCACATCACGAGAACGAGATTGCTCAGTCAGAGTGCATAACGGGTAAGAAACCCTTCGTGAAGTACTGGATCCATGTCGGCTATCTGACAGTTAACGGTGAGAGGATGTCTAAGAGCCTTGGGAACTATGTCTCGATAAAGGACGCTCTTAAGAAGTATACGGCAAACGATGTTAGGCTCTTTATCCTGAGCTCCCATTACAGAAGCCCTCTGGACTATTCCGAGGGCGTTATGGAGCAGTTTATGGAGTTTAGGCGGAGGATTGAGGATTGCTACTTTAGGGTTTTGGAGGCGAGGGGGCGGGCCGCCGAGAGTGGTGAGGCTGGCGTAGAGTTCGCAGGCCAGATCGACAGAGTCTTGGAGGAGTTCCTCTCAAGACTCAGCGACGACCTCAACACGCCTCAAGCCTCCGCGTCTCTCACAGAGCTCGTCAAGATCGTAAACGCTTACCTAGATTCAAGACAGGTTCCAGTGGCTAGGGATTTAGATAAGGCGCAGCAAGCGTTTTCCACGGTTTTTGAGATTCTGGGTCTCAGGCCTCCGCAAGTCGAGTCTGGCGGTGAGAGGCTCTATCTAGTTGTTGAGAGGATTTTGAGGCTGAGGGAGGAGCTTAGGAGGCAGGGGAACTTTAAGCTGGCCGACACTATCAGGGAGGCACTCAGGGAGGCGGGAATACAGGTGGAGGATACGTCGGCCGGGCCTAGGTTCAAGGTCGCGCGGTAGATACTTAAATTATGAGCGTGCATGTAGCTGGGGGCTGATCAGAATTTTGATTGCCTTAATTCTCGCGGGCGGTCTAGGAAAACGCCTCAGACCATTAACTGATAAGACTCCCAAGCCCCTCATCGAGGTGGGTGGGAAGGCCGTTGCGGAGTGGCAGCTTGAGTGGCTAGTCAAGCATGGGTTTAGAAGAGTCGTGTTTTGTGTAAGTTATTTAGCTGATAAGTTTGTTGAGAGGTTTGGCGACGGCTCGAGCTGGGGAATAGAAATTTCCTACTCGGTCGAGAAGGAGTTGCTCGGCACGGCTGGGGGGCTTAAAAACGCTAAAGTCTTCTGTAGCGGGACGGATAAGCTGCTCTTGGTTAACGGAGACATAATCACGAACCTTGACCCGAAGATAGTTATCAGCTCTCTCGAAGGAGCTGTGGGCGCCGTCAGCCTTGTTCCACTACCATCTATTTACGGAGTAGTCAAGTTCGATGCTGAGACCCTAAAAGTCAGAGAGTTCAGGGAGAAGCCAATAATCGAGGACTACTGGATTAACGCGGGTGTTTACGGCTTCAACTGCGAAATATTCGACCATCTACCTGAGAAGGGGTCTCTCGAGATAGATGTCCTGCCCAAGCTTGCCTCTGAAGAAAAGCTGAAGGCGGTGCCGTTCAAGAACGTCTTCTGGAAAAGCATCGAGACGTATAAGGACCTTGAGGAGGTTGAAAAGTTTCTGGTTGGAGGCGGAGAAAGGGGTTTAAAGGAGTCGTAATTGCGGAGGCCTCGCCGATTTCTGGTTTGCAACCATATTAACAGGCAACGTCTTTAGAGGGATAGATGTATGCGGCTGAGACTGATAATTTGTGGAGGTTTTACGGCGAGAAACCCGCCCTCCGAGGACTGAATATCAAGGTTGAAGAGGGCGAGGTCTTTGGAGTGATTGGTCCTAACGGGGCGGGTAAGACGACACTATTCAGAATACTTGCTACGCTGCTCAGGCCCAGCAGAGGCTCGGCGAAGGTGTTCGGCCGAGACGTTGTAAAGGAGCCGGGAGAGGTGAGGAAGATGATAACGTATCTTCCGGAAGATGCTGGTATTTACAAGCATCTGAGTGGGCTTGATTTCCTGAAGATGATGGCTAGCCTCTACGGAGTTGATGCCGTGGAGAGAGGCGCCCTCGTGTCGGGTCTCGATGACGCTTTGAGGGAGAAGATGGGTGGATACAGCAAGGGTATGCGCCGCAGAATACTTCTGGCCAGCTGCCTGATGGTGAATCCGAGGCTGGCGATTCTCGACGAGCCGACGGCGGGCCTCGATGTGGAGCACGCCGTCTATGTCAGGAAAATAATCAGAGAGTATGCTTCTGAGGGAACGACATTTCTCGTCTCAAGCCACAACATGCTTGAGGTCAGCTATCTGTGTGATACAGTAGCCCTGATTCACAGGGGAGAGATAGTGGAGCAGGGTGAACCCGCTGAGCTGCTCACCAGATATGGTGTTCAGAACCTTGAAGAGCTTTTCGTCCAGAGGATGGGGGAGCAGCGGTGAGGGTCTCTGCTCTCATCAAAAAAGAGCTGCGCGAGCTTTTGATGGAGAGGACAATAATCATAGGCGTGATATTGATGCCGCTAATTATACTGCCGATGATTGGGGGAGCGCTTTCCGCTGCGGGGGAGACATTCGCGAGGCCTACAGAGGAGATTAGGATTCTGTTGATAGATAATGATGGTGGAAAATACACGGCAGTTTTCAGGAATTCTTTAAACCGGCTGGGCTTCACGCCTGTCCTCATCTCAGGCTCTTCGGGGGATATACAAGAGTTGATGAAGGAGCACGGTGTTTTAGCGGCCGTCGTCATAGTGAGAGGTTTTTCACAGAGCCTAGCGGATGGACAGCGCGCCTCGGTCCAACTTTTCATCAGCATGTCGTCGGCCTCAACCTCGGAGATGCAGAGGATCTCGATGCTTGAGGACCGTGTCTCCGCAGCCATAGCGCTTCTAGGAGAGGTCCTAGCCTCTGAGAGAGGCCTTCAGCTCTCCTTCTACAATCAACCCGCCAAACTGGAGGGTAACCTGTTCTATAGGGGGAGGGTGATGTCCTTTGCAGAAGCGGAGAGCCTCATCCAGCTCTACTTTACGACGAACTTGCTGATACCGTTAGTCCTAGTGATTATGATTGCTACATCTGGAACCGTGGCCGCGACGAGCATAGGGTTGGAGAAGGAGGCTAAGACTCTGGAGATGCTCTTGATTCTTCCGATTAGGCGGACCAGCATTCTCCTTGCTAAGCTTTTCTCCTCGTCGGTAATAGCGTTGATTGGCACGGCCTCAATGTTTGCCGGACTACTGATATACTTGTCCAGTTTAGGCGGCTTTGTGTCGATGGCGGGGGCGTCCTCCACAGGAGCCAGTGCTTCTGAGCCTATGTCATCCGGCTTAGTGTTTCCTCTTACATCGCCGGCCCTGGCGCTGCTTGCCGTGGTATTGTTCGTGGCCATGGCCATAACTCTGAGCGTAGGCATTCTTGCGGGCGTGTTGGCGGGGGACGTTAGGGGTGGGCAACAGCTCGCAGGGCTGATGCAGATGCCCCTCCTACTCCTTCCCTTCATGCTCCTCCAGTTCACAGATATAGGCAATCTCCCACCAACTCTCTCAACAGCACTCATGCTCAACCCATTCACGCACATGCTCCTAGCAATCAGGACCATCTACGAGGAGGCCTACCTAGCCACCATTCTACACATAGGCGCCATGACAGCCTTCATGGCCGCCATACTAGCCATAGCCGCCTGGCTCTTCAAAGGTGAGAGACTTCTAACGATGCGGATTAGTTTGAAAAGGAGGAGCCCGCCCTGAGGTGTTTGCCGCCAACACTTTATTAAGGGATTGGGGCTGTGTCTCTCTGTATGTCTGGTGTCGCAGAGTCTAAGCCCTCGATCATCAAGATGGAGCTCGGAGACCTAAACGACCTTATTCTGCTGGCGTCCTCTCTCCCAATCCCGGTTCTAAACTATTCCGAGCCTGATAAGGCCTATTTCCTGATAACCTCAGGGCTCCTCGGCAATCTCATAGTGTATTATGTCAGGGGCGTGACCCCTCCGGCTGGGAGATACGCCCACGTGGACAAGATCTCGGGGAAATATTCCTTCGGCAACACGTTGTCGCTAGAGCCGAACCACGTTAGCGTATTGATACTGAGGATTAAAGAGCATGGGCTGGGCCCAATCTAGAATTTGATGGCCATCACATAAGCGTCTTCGCCGTCGATGTAGTAGTTCTTCGCCACCCTCACAACCTTGAATCCAATCGAGTGGTAGAGATTGATTGCTTGAACATTTGTTATACGCACCTCCAAGTAGATCTCATCGCAACCGTATACTTTTCTCAAGACGTTGATGGCCTCGGTCATCAATGCTCTGCCTATGCCTCTGCGCCGATATTCGGGCAGAACCGCCACAGAGACTATGTGGCCTAGTTTGCGAAGTCTGAGCGTGTCTATCTTGGAGCCGCCCCACTCGACCCTGCACATGACATATCCGATGACGCTGCTGTTCACCTCTGCGACAAGGAAGCTCTCGGGGTTTGCTTTGAATATCGAGTAAAAGAAAGAGTAGCTATAGTTCTCCGGCAGGCATATCCTGTTGATGGTCATGATGTTTAGTAGCTCCTCCTCTCTCACCGGCCTAATAACTATCCCGGCGTCGCGCGGAGCTGTTTCCGACCTCACCAATTACAGCCATAAATCACGCTTTACAGGTTCATAAAAGACTTCCCCCCCACGGCCAGGCCTACGTATAATACCCCCCAGCCATCTCCATCGCTCGGTGAAGGCAGGCCTCAGAGAGTTCGCAGAGCTCTGCAAGGCGCTGGAGGCTACAAGCAGCAGAAACGCTAAGGTAGCGCTGCTTTCGAAGTATTTAAAAGGGGTCTCTCCGGAGGACGCGGAGATCGCCTCTTATCTCTTACTCGGCCTGCCCTCGGACGTCGAGGGGAGGAGGCCCCTCAGCGTCGGCTGGTCGACTATAAGCGAGGCGCTATACTCGAGGCCTGCGGCCACCCTAATCCAGGAGCCGCTCACACTCAGGGAGCTGTGGCTGTCGCTAAAGTCGATGTCGTCTCTGAGGGGGGCTGGGTCTCGGCGACGCAAGGTCTCAATTCTCCAGTCCCTCTTCCAGAGATGCGGCGTAGATGAGCGTGAGTGGGTTCTGCGGATTCTCTCAGGTGAGATGAGGCATGGCGTGAATCATGGGCTGATGCTTGAGGCCGTCGCCTCGCTTACAGGGTTCGACCTGGATTATGTGAGGAGGGTGGATATGCTGCTTAGCGATATAGGTGAGCTCGTCAGGCTTGCTGTCGCGGGGGAGCTGGGCAGGGCGGACCTTAAACTCTTCCACCCCGTGAGGCCCATGCTGGCGGAGATGTGCAACGACGTCGGAGAGGCGATAAAGCTCCACGGGGGCTTAACAAGCTTCGAGCCCAAATATGATGGAGTCAGGGTCCAGCTGCACGTAGAGGGCCAGAGGATAAGGGTCTTCACGAGGAGGCTCTCAGACATCACGGAGAGGGTTCCAGACGTCGTGGAGGCTTTGAGAGGCGCTTTGAGAGCCGGGTCCGCTGTCCTAGATGGGGAGGTCGCGGCAATAAACGAGGCGGGCAAGGTGATGCCTTTTCAAGACACGATGCGGAGGATTGGCAGGGAGAGAGATGTGGATGAGGTGGCCCAACTCCTCCCCTTGAGGCTCTGGATATTTGACATCCTATACTTGGATGGAGAGGCCCTAATCGACAAGACCTATGAGGAGAGGAGACATAGACTGGAGGCCATCATCAGCCAAGACCTCTTAGCACCTAGGCTATCAACAAGCAATCCGGAGGAGGCTGAGGAGTTTCTGCGGAGAGCCGTCTGGGAGGGGCATGAGGGCCTTGTAGCCAAGGACCCGAGAAGCGTCTACACTCCAGGCCGAAGAGGAGCCAAGTGGCTCAAGATAAAGCCGGCCGAGACTCTTGACGTGGTGATTGTGGCTGCGGAGTGGGGGCATGGCCGGAGGCGAGGCTGGCTGAGCAACTATCACCTCGCAGTCCTAGACGAGAAGACAGGAGGCTTCACAGTTGTCGGCAAAACCTTCAAAGGCTTAACAGACGAGGAGTTCCAATACATGACCGAGAGGCTTCTCTCGATTAAGACAGGCGAGACAGAGTGGGGCGTCACCGTCAGGCCCGAGATAGTGGTAGAAGTTGCGTACAATGAGATTCAGAGAAGCCCACACTACGAGAGCGGTTTTGCCCTGAGGTTCGCCCGAATAACCAGGATAAGGAGCGACAAGACGCCTGCAGAGGTCGACACGCTCACGAGGCTCAGAATGCTTCACGAGCAAAAATTCGAGAAGAAGGGGAGAATCTGAGCATCCTTATATGTCATGGCTCCTGCATCTCCGATAGGCATGGAGATTGAGGAGGCGATTCTGAGAGGTGAGGTGCAGCTTTACAGGCTCGACGAGCTGTTAAAGAGCAGCAACCAGGCCACAGAGCTTAGGAGGAAGTTTCTCGAGAAGAAGCTCGGAAAAGACCTTTCGGCGCTCAAGTCCGACCTACCCTTCGACAAGATAGTTGGGAGGAACTGCGAGAACACCATCGGCGCCGTAAGCATCCCTGTGGGCGTGGCTGGCCCCCTGAAGGTGGAGGGGAGATACGCGAAGGGCGAATTCTATGTCCCGCTGGCAACCACCGAGGGAGCCTTGGTGGCGAGCGTGAATAGAGGGTGCTCTACGATAAAGGATGCCAGCGGAGCACTGGCCGCGGTGATCGCTGACGCCATGACGCGCGCGCCTATCTTCGAAACGCCGAGCCTAAGCCATAGCATAGCCCTCGCAGAATGGGTTAAGAGTGAGCTGGAGCTCCTCAAAAGGGCATTCAGCGAGACAACCCGGCACGGAGAGCTGGTTGAGGTCAGGCCCTTCGTTGCAGGCAGGCACGTCTTCGTAAGGCTCGAGGCGAGGACAGGCGACGCGATGGGAATGAACATGGTCACTCGTGGCTCTGAGCGCGTAGCCGCGAAGATCGTGGAGGCGAACCCTTGGGCCAGACACTTAGCTGTGAGCGGAAACCTCTGCACAGACAAGAAGGCGGCGGCGATCAACTGGATACTGGGCCGCGGAAAAACAGTTACGGCCGAGGTCACCATTCCTCGAAAGATAGTTGAGGAGAAGCTTAAGACGACTCCAGAGGCGATGCAGAAGGTCGCTATGACGAAGCTTTACTTGGGCTCGGCTAGGGCCGGTGTGCTGGGCGGCTTTAACGCCCACGCGGCCAACATAGTAGCCGCGTTATTCCTAGCCACGGGGCAGGACCCCGCCCAAGTAGTTGAGTCAAGCTCATGCATCACCATGGTCGAGGCGGTCGAGGAGGGCGTGTATGTCTCGGTGACGCTGCCCAGCCTCGAGGTGGGGACTGTTGGCGGCGGGACGTGGCTTCCGGCACAGAAGGCGGCGCTGGATTTGATGGGCGTGGCGGGGCCTGGCGACCCACCCGGCACGAACGCCTTAAAGCTGGCCGAGATAGTGGCTTCGACAGTTCTAGCCGGTGAAGTCTCGCTGATTGCGGCGCTGGCTGCCCATCACTTGGTTAGGGCGCATATGAGGCTGGGTAGGGGCGAGTCGAAGACCTAAAAGCCTACGTGGAAACATAGGAAGATGGTTGGGGATGAGTGGAGGGAGGTTTCCTCAGCAGGGAGAGCTAGTCGTAGGCACGGTCAGCAGGGTGATGAGGCACGGAGTCATAGTGAGGCTTGAGGAGTATGAGGGGCTGGAGGCCTTTGTGCCGCTCTCAGAGATATCCCTGAAGTGGGTGCGGAATATCAGGGACTATCTCAGGGAAGGGCAGAGGACTGTCTTCAGAGTGGTGAGGAGTTCCCCGACAAACCTTCAGGTGGATGTCTCGCTTAGGAGGGTCACGCAGAAAGAGAGGGCCGAGAAGATGGCCGAGTGGAACAGGGCTATGAAGGTGGCTCGGATGCTCTCTATTCTGGCGGAGAAGGCCGGAGTGGATAGGTCAGTCATAGATGAGGGACTGGTTAAGCCTGCGGCTGAGAGGCGCGTAGATCTCTACAGCATCATGGAGGATGTGGCCGCAGGGGACGAGCCTCCGCCCTGGGTCAATCTTCCGCAACAAGTGAAGGAAGCCTTCATCGATCTCTGCAAGAAGGAGATAAAGAAGACCGTCACGGTCGCAAAGTTCATAGTGAAGCTGTATGCGGGGAAGGCTGGTATCGATGCTCTGAGGAGGGCGGCTCAGGAGACCTTCAATCTAGCGAGGAGCGGTGAGAAGCTCTCAGTGACCGTGATCGGGCCGCCTAAATATCTCTTAAGAGTCGAGGCCTCGACCCCCGAGAGGGTGGAGGAGCTTAAGCAGCTGGCCATAAGGAAGATGTCGGAGATAATCTCAGGGGTTAAAGGTGAAGTGGCTCTGCTCGAGGAAGAAGGGAAGAAATGAGGCTTCGGCGATGCTCTAGCTGCTGGAGATACACACTCAGGACGGACAAATGCCCCTACTGTGGCGGCGAGCTAGTCAATCCGCATCCACCCGACCTGATGCTGAGAAAGGAGGAGCTGAAGGCCAGCGGCGGGGAAGAGAGGTCGGAGTCTTGAGCTGGATATCAAGCGTTTTTAACCTCTGCGCAGCCCTCAAGGATTTGAAGAGAGAGGGGTGGGTTAGGCGCGGTGTCCAAGAACCCGAGTCCGTCGCCGACCACTCATACAGCCTAGCACTACTCGCCATGCTGGCCGCGGCTGAGAGAGGCTTAGACCCACTTAGGGCGGCTGCTCTCGCAGTCATCCACGACCTAGCTGAGGCAGTGCTGGGAGACCTTACCCCGAGCGAGAAAGAGGCAAGACCCCATTATGAGGAGGGGGAGAGAAGAGTCATAGAGGAAGTCGTGGAAAAGCTGCCCGAACAGGCCGGCAGCCTCCTTCAGAAACTCTATGACGAGTATGCCTCGCAGTCTAGCGAGGAGGCTAGGCTGGTCAAGCAGTTGGACAAGCTTGAGATGGCGTTGCAGGCAGCCAGGTATGAGGCTGAGAAGAGGGGGAAGGAGGGCTTGGCGGAAGAATTCAAGCGCTCAGCCCTAAACGCTGTCACTGACTCCACCTTGAGGGGAGTAATCGACCGGGAGATGGAGTAGTCCCAATAAAGCCTCTGAATCTTACTCTATCATGTTAAATATTACTGACTCAACGGGATTCTAAGGATGCTAGACATCAAGCAGATACGCCAGAGACCAGAATATTTTAAGAGAGGCCTGTCGAGGAGGGGGATAGACTCATCGATAATCGACAGGGTCATAGAGGAGGACGCCAAGAGGAGGAGCCTCATAACTAGACTCCAGCAGCTAAGGCACGAGAGAAACAAGATAGCCGCAGAGATCGGCAGATTCAAGAATGACGAGGCTAGAGTCGCAGAGTTAAGGAATAGAGTCGACCAGATAGGCGGCGAGATTGATAGGCTGGAGAAGGAACTTGAGGCCGCAGAGCGCTTCGTGAACGAGACACTCTTCAACTTGCCCAACATCCCGCACGAGTCCGTCCCCGACGGCGAATCTGAGGAGGACAATGTGGTTGTCAGGAGCTGGGGAGACGCGAAGACGCCTGAAGGCGTTAAGGACCATGTGGACATGCTCGCCACCCTATCTATGGTTGACTTGGACAGGGCTGCAAAGGTGGCTGGCGCAAGATTCTACTACCTCTTCGACGAGCTGGTCCTCCTCAACATAGCCCTCATGAACTATGCCCTCGACTTCCTCTCCTCAAAAGGGTTCAGAATCATACAGCCACCCTACATGATTAGAAGAGAGATACTCGCGGGCGCGCTCTCCCTAAAAGACTTCGAAGACATGATTTACAAGGTTGAGGGCGAGGACCTCTACCTGATCGGAACAGCGGAGCACGCGATAGCTGGCCTCCATGCAGACGAGATACTTGACGGAAGAATACTCCCCCTTAGATACGCTGGTGTGAGCCCATGCTTCAGGAAGGAGGCGGGAGCCCACGGCAAGGACACTAAGGGGATATTTAGGGTCCACCAGTTCGAGAAGGTGGAGCAGTTCAGCTTCTGCAGGGAGGACCAGTCATGGGACGAGCACGAATTCCTCATCAGAAACGCTGAGGAGATCTACAGGTCCCTCGGGCTGCCCTATCGAGTTGTAAATACGTGTGTTGGCGAGCTAGGCCCTGTCGCCGTGAAGAAGTATGACCTAGAGGTCTGGATGCCCGCCCAGCAGAGATACCGCGAGGTCGTCTCCTGCAGCCACTGCACCGACTACCAAGCCAGGAGGCTCGGGGTCAGATACAGGGAGGCACCCCACGTAGAAGAGACAAAATACGTCCATACGCTAAACAGCACGGCGATAGCTACCGAGAGGACCATCGTGGCTATCCTAGAGAACTATCAGAGGAGGGATGGCTGCGTCGAGATACCTGAGGTCCTCCAGCCCTACATGAGGGGCTTAACAGTGATTAAGCCCAGAGCGGGAAAAATTTGTTAAGAGGAGCTCAATACTGAAGCTGAATGGCTAGGAAGCGTGTAGTAGTGATTAATGGTGATGGAACTGGGCCGGAGCTCGCTGAGGCCGCGCTAAGAGTCATAGACGCTCTGAAGCCAGACATAGAGGTCGTCCGATGCGACGCCGGATACGAGTGGTGGCTATCAGCGGGGAAACCAAACCTGCCCAACCTAATCCCGCCACAGACTTGGGAAGAGATAATGAACAGCGACGCATGCCTCAAAGCACCTACCACAACTCCACCCGACCCGACAGCACCCGGTAGCGTCGCTGTGAATATCCGAAGAAGAATGGATCTTTACGCTAATCTGAGGCCGATCAAGACCTTCAAAGGTAGAGTAGGGCCGCTGGGCGAGGTGGACTTCCTGTGCGTGAGAGAGGCGACGGAGGGCCTATACATAGGTGCAGAGATCGCGCTGGACCAGGAGACGGCGATAGCTATCCGGAAGATAACGCGTAGGGGCTCTGAGAGGATTGCGCGAGTCGCTTTCAGAGAAGCGGTCAATCGCGGCTACCGCAGAGTCATAGCCATAACTAAGCGAAACATCCTGAGGCTGACCGACTCGGTCTTCTACAACAGCGTAGAGAGCGTCGCGAAGGAGTTTCCTGGAATAGAGCTGGAGGAATACTACATCGATAACATGGCTCAGCAGCTGGTGAAGAATCCTCAGCGATTCAACCAGACAGCTCTCCTCAGCACCAACCTTTTCATGGACGTCATCTCGGAGCTCTGCTCCTCCCTCATAGGCAACATAGGCCTAGTATACTCAGCCAACGTAGGCGACAGATACGCAATGTTCGAGCCCGCTCATGGCAGCGCGCCGAAGTATAAGGGTCTCTATAAAGTGAATCCGACGGCCACGATACTTTCAGCCGCCTGGATGCTGGACTATTTGGGCTTCCACCGGCACGCGAAGAGCATATTCAGCGCTGCTGAGAAGGTGATAGAGGAGGGGAGGACTGTGACATACGATCTTGACGGCAGCGCGAGCACACTTGAGATGGCTGACGCGATAGCGCGTGAGGCTGTGAAGATATACGACACACTCTAGGCTTAACCTTGCATGCCTCTGGCTGAGAGCCGCGATAAGAGCTCAGCCAGCCCACCCTCCCTCTCCAGCCTCGACACCCAGTCTATCTCCTCTCCAGCCAATCCTCCGCGAAGGGCCTTATACGTGAGCTCAACGACCTCGTCAACACTCCTATCAGTCGTGTCAAACTGGAAGACCTTGCCTCTGCCAAGCTTCCTCAACGCCTCCAGATACACAACTCCGAGGAGCTCGGCCTCAACATTCTCAAGCACCTTCTCCAGCCGATAGCCCCTCTCCTCCAGCTCAACAATAAGCCTCACAGGATTTCTCCTTAAAACCACGGCGCCTAGCAGAGAGACGCCGCGAGGCTTGAAGACTATGTGGGTGGCTATGACCGCGTCTTGGCCCTTCCTCCTAATCCAGGAGCCGGCCCTGGCCGAGAGCTTCGAGGCCTGGACCTCGAACTCCCCTGGGTCAGCCAGCTCTCTCACCTCAAGAACCGCAGCGCCCAGCCTAGACGCTAGAGCCGGAGCCACTGTGGACTTTCCGACGCCTGGTGTGCCGGCGACAAGATAGGCTCGGGGCATCAAACTTATCATGGGGCGCCTAAGATTTAATCTGGCTTGTCTGGAAGGCTGGTCGTCTCCTCTCCTAAGAATCTGGGGTCGGAGAGGCGGGTGGCTGCCGAGACCGCTTTACGTCTGTATGGTCTTAGCTCTGTGGAGCTGGAGCTTGAGGAGGACCCCGCCAAGTCCTACATCAATACTCTGCGGGGCCAGGTAGAGGCGCTTAGACTGGTCGAGACCCTTTCAAAAGACACGGAGCCCCATGTCCTCCGACTGCACGTCACGGGCCTCGACATATACTTCAACGACTATTACTTCTGCTTCGGCCTCGCATTCAAGAACGCCGCGGTCGTCTCAATATTCAGGCTGAGAGACTCCCAGCTCGGAAAATTCCTTTCCAGGCTCAGGAAGGAGGTAGGGCACGAGATAGGACACCTCCTCGGACTCAAACACTGCACCAACCCCCGATGCGTTATGTTCTTCAGCAACAGTATCCTCGACACGGATTTTAAGGGAGAGGAACCCTGCCCCAAATGCCGTCTCCAACTGGCTAGATCAGGGGAGCGGTAACGATTCAAGGTGGGCAGGCCTATTCTAGGGGGTGGCCCGTTACTGTGATGCTGTGGTTGTTCCCTGCGTCTCCTGATTCTCTGTCCTCGGAGCCTCGGCTCTCTGCTTCAGATACTCTTCTAGGTATTCTCTGGTCAGGACCTTTGCCTCGAGTAGGTTGACTATGGAGTTTGGGGAGGCCACGCCCGTCAGCCTCCCGATGTTTCCTTTTATCTGTCTCCATTTGAGGCTCGTGTTCCCCGTTTTAGACCTGTAAATCACGCCCAGGACATCTGCAACCTTGACGAACTTGATATCCCTGATCTTGGCCAGCTCTATCTTGCTGGCGGCCTCAACGTAGATCTCGCCCTTGTCCGGGTCCCTCTCCGGGAAAACAGTCGTATCCTTCAGATACCCCTTCGGAATCAGGCTGAGACAGGTGTTGTAGATGATGAACATTCTGAAGCGCTCTATTGCGGTCTTGACGTCGACCTCCATCTGTCCTCCTCCGAGTTATATAAGTGGAAGATGCAGCCCATAAACATTCGGTTTCCTCCTTTATTCTCCGAGGAGTTTTAGAGGAAAAGGAGCCAATACCCCCTCTTTTTGGGGACGTTGCGTATTACACTTTCAAGCCTCTGGGGATACTCTTTATTGTGGCTGGTCTTTTCTGATTAATCGGAGAGGTTGGCGAGGACTAGGGTTGGACAGATAGGCGCCGAGGCTAGGCCCACGCATATACGCGAGGTAATCCTCGAGAACTTCATGTCTCACGAGTATTCGAGGATTAAGCTCGAGCCGGGGCTCAACGTGATAACCGGGCCCAACGGCGCGGGCAAGTCATCCATTCTTCTAGGCTTGGCGGTTGCGCTGGGCCAGACTTATACCGAGAGGGGTCAGAGGCTGAGCGACCTCATTAGGAGAGGTAGGGATGCGGCCAGGCTGACCGTGGTCCTGGATAACTCCCCGATTGATGGTGAGAGGCCCCTCTCATCGGTCAAGTCTGAGGAGATAACTATTACGCGATACATAAAGAAGAGCGGAGAATACTGGCACTACGTCAATAACAGGTTCACTCCGAAGGCTGAGCTCGAGGAGCTTCTGAGGAGGCTGGGAATAAACCCTAACAACGCCCTAGTAATTATGCATCAAAACATGATTGAGAGCTTCGCGGCCCGCGACAACATGGAGAAGCTGAAGGCGATGGAGGATGCCGTAGGCCTCTCACACCTCAGGGAGAGGCTTCTCGAGGCTGAGAGTAGGCTGAACAACCTGAGGTCTGAGGAAGCTTCCGTGAAGCGTCTGCTCTCCGAGGCCGGCGAGGCGGTTGAGTATTGGAGGAGGGAGCTTCAGAAGCTTCAGCAGCTTAGGGAGCTTGAGGAGAGGAAGGGGTTGCTGGAGGTTGAATACGCGTGGAGCCTCGTCCACCAGGTTCGGAAGAGCCTTGAGAGGAGGAGGCTTGCCCTTGAGAGGATGCTGGTGGAGAAGGCGCGGCTTGAGGAGGAGGCAGCCGCCTATGGGGCTGAGGCCGGCGCTTTCAGGGATAGGATTCGGCAGAGGCTCTACGAGGCCGCTCAGCCGGGCGAGATATTGGAGCTGATAGAACGTCTCGTGAAGGTGGCTGTGGAGGAGGGTGTCAGGAGATTTAGGGTGTCGAGCCTTGAGAGGGAGGTGGCGGCGGCTCGGTCCGAGATTGACGGCCTTCTTAAGGAGTTGGAGGAGCGGAGGGCCGCGGCCTCTGAGAAGGGCGCTGAAGTGGAGACTGAGAGGGAGCCGTCCACCGTGCTCGAGGATTTGAGGCTGACTATGCTGGAGATTGCCTCGCTTGGAAAGGTTATCCCCGACGCCGAGACCATGTATTTCCTAGCTGACTCGAGATTCAGGGAAGTGGAGCTAAGGGCTAGACAGGTTGAGGAGAATGTAAAGAAGGCGATGGAGGAGGTCGAGAAGAGGAGGCAGATATGGAGGGACAAGCTCAAGGAGATTATAGACGATATTAATCCGGTGTATCAGAGGCTTCTCAGCTCTGTAGGTGGAAGAG
The DNA here is from genome assembly GCA_030550155.1 of Thermoproteota archaeon. Taxonomy (GTDB): domain Archaea; phylum Thermoproteota; class Nitrososphaeria_A; order Caldarchaeales; family Calditenuaceae; genus HRBIN02. The sequence continues at coordinate 60,070 of JAUQPZ010000004.1, read as the reverse complement.
GAGTCATCAGGATCAGAGGAATCGAGGACCCTGCGAGCGCAAGCCTCGAGCTGTTGGCAGGGTTCAGGGGCATGGAGCCCATGATGGTTGACGCCCATACGCACAGCGGCGGTGAGAGGGTTGTCGCGACGATTGCCTTTCTACTTGCACTCCAGAGCTACGTCCGCTCACCCATAAGAGCTGTGGACGAGTTCGACGTCCACCTAGACCCCCTGAACAGGGAGATGGTTACCCAGATACTTGTTGAGATAGCCAGATCCTATCCCTCGACGCAGTTCCTCTTCATCACCCCGGGTAGGCTCCCCATCACCGACGGCTTCAACCTCATCATAGTCCAGAACGTGGCCGGGTCCTCCTTCGTTACCACATCGGTGGAGAAGAGTGAGCAAGAGCATTAAAATTCCGAGGGAAGAGCTTCTAAGAATGATATCCATACTTGGAGAGATAGAGTCAAGAAGGCTTGACCCATTCAGCGTTGACGTCTCCTCACTTCTGGCGCGGCTGCGAGAGATTATCGAGAGGGAGAGGGACGTCGAGACCATCACGCTTGACGCCGAGACACTATACAGGGTCTCCATCGTGCTAGGCCTCCAGCAAAGATGGATCAGGGAGAGAGCCTCCTCCCTCTTCATAGATGCCGGCATGATCTATTCCAAGATACTGGGGTCGGATGCGAGGATGCTAGTGGCGGCTCTTCTCCAGGCTTGGAGACCGATAATTAGGCTTGAGCAAATCTCTATGGACCTGTTGTTGAGGGGTTATCAGCACTTCCTCTCAAGGCCCACCCGGGGAGTAGCTATGGCCGAAGAACTTAAACTCGCCGTGGAGAGGCCGGGGGTCTACACGGCTATTGAGAGCCAGATAAGTGAGGAGCTTAGGGGGCTGCTCGCGGAGCTCGCGTCGATCGACGGCTGGATTGATTATTGGGATTTTGTGAGGAGTAGGGGTGAGGGGGAGAAGGCTGCCCGAGCCTATCTGCTGAGCTACCTCATATCGAGGGGTGAGGTTGAGGTGAGAATAAACACGTTAAGCAGAGAGATCAAGATAAGGGCGGCCAAGGCTCCGTCTGAAGAGCCGAGGACCACCTCTCTAGCCATAACTGTAGGCAGGTGAAGAGTGTGGGCGCTGAGGAGCTGAGTAAGCTGGAGAAGAAGATGGCCCAGGCCGTAGCATTGATCCTCGCCTCGGGGCATAGGCTTCCAGGTGTTAGGGGTTGGGAGCTTAGGAGGAGGCTCGGGAAAAACTTCCCGAAGATAATCAACTCCCTCGACTCTAGGCTCAAGCAGATCGGGCTGAGGGTCAAGCTCGTCCCCGACCCGGACGCGGGGCCAGACGACCTAGACAGGGCCAGGTTCTACATAGTCCTCTCAGACCCGCTCACGCTCTCAGACATCCAGACGCTAGGCTACAGCCTCGACGAGCTCGCAATACTCTCTGCGACCTTGGCATATCTGCTCGCGAAGAATGGGAGCGCCTCCGAGAAAGAGGTCGTCGAGATGCTTGAAACTAAGTATCCCAGGTGGAGGGTTGAGGCTGCCTTGGAGAGGCTCGCAAGGAGGGGCTACTTGGCTAGGACCGAGGAGGGGGTGGTCTCGGTTGGGTGGAGGACGCTTGTGGAGGTTGATAGACAGGAGCTCCTCAAAGCTTTTGCTTCACTTAGCAGTAACGGAGAGTTAAGGCAGGCTCAGGAGAAGACCGGGCCAGAAGAGGGCGGTGAGCAAGCTAGCTGAACTCTTTTAGAAGGGCCTTCTTCTCGAGCTCTATAATCCTCTCTATCAGCTTGGGTGAGATTCGAGGCTCTTCGCTCAAAAGCTGCTCAGCCTCCTTGACGCTGACTCCGCGGGCTGAGAGAAGGAAGGCCGCAGTCTTTCCATACCTCTCGACCAAGGGGGCGGTTTTCTCAACCTCCCTCCAGTATCTTCTAGACTCGGCTGTCTTTCCACGCATAACGCGCTCAACCTCCTCGCGTCCGGCGGTCGCGACTATTCCTATGCGTTGGGAGGAGCAGGTCGGGCAGACAGGCTTACTATCGATCTCGCCCACCTCAACCGTCTCGAGATATTTACGGCAGTCTAGACATGCAAGCACCACCAGCTCACTGTTTATCCTAGCCCTGACAGCATTTACCAAGAGCCTGTGCATCCTCTCAGGCGTGTATGTCTCATACTCGTACTGGTACCTGTTGATTGTGAGGTAGGCCAGGGGGCTTGGCCTTTCAAGGCTGCACGTCTCCGCCCTAATCTCGCCACCAAGTATTTTCTCAAGGAGAGTCTTGGCCCCGTCCCAGTCGTAGTCTGTGAAGATGGTGAATCTTAGGGCCTCGAGATAGGCGGGTGTACCTCTTAGAGACTCGACAAGCATCTGAGCGCTAACGTCTAGGAGACTCACATCCTTACCCACGACACCCATCTTCCTGGCAACGTGGACCAGCCTTCTCCTGAAAACTCCTGAAGACTCGACAGCCCTCCTCAGCAGCTCCTCATCTCTTAGCTCCGGAAGGGCCTTAACTACATCGACTGCGTTAAGATTCCTAGACTTCAGGACCACCCTGTAGGGGTCTGACTGCGCTGAGACAGGCGCACCAATCCTCTCGGCGAGGTGGACCGTGAGTAGGCGTGCGAGTGTTCTGTTGATTCTGAGTCCGCCTGTCACATGGAGGACAACGTATTCACCTGCTTCTTCAACGACTATCTGCCTATCGGTGGGGACCGGGATGCTCGTGGCCATGTGCTTCTCAACCTCTCTGAGAGAGCGCCTCATGAAGGCTGATGACACGCCATACTCAGCCGCCAAGACCATGGACGCCTCCTCAGCGCCCACGCCGCTGGCCCTCAACTCGACGAACCTTCTCCTAATGGCGCCAACCTCCATGGCCACCTCGAGAGGTACTGGAATCTCGTCGCCAACCCATGATGGCACAGCTCCCTCACCCTCCTTCAGCCTAGCAACATAGATTCTTGTCCCCGAGAGGTTCAGTATCAGCCACGCCCTACCACCTAGAATAAACCGCGTTCCCACCTCGCCATACTCAGCGACGAAAGCCTCGTCCAGTATGCCGACGGGCTCGCCGGTCGCTTCCTCAACCACGAGATACTGCTTCTCCTCAGGGATCATGGAGAGGTTGTCGAAATAATATTCTATCAGTCTCCTCGCCCTTATTGGCTTCGCGACTACTCCATCCAGCACCCTCGCAATGCCTAGCGTTTCCATGTATCTTAGAAGTGAGTCGAGGTCGCTTTCCTCGAGTGTTGCAAAGTTGTAGGTGTTTCTGAGCAGGGCTGTAACCTCGTCCCGCATGATTCTGCCGTATTCGAGGAGGAGACCTGCCACTTGGTGCATCGCGACGTCCAGGCTGTTCTTCACCACCCTTACCGGCTCAAGCTCGCCGGACCTTGCACGCCGCGAGATTACAATAGCCTCCAGAGCGTCATCCGAGTCCATCACGAGGACCACTCCGCGAGCAACCCCGCCTATCCTGTGCCCGCTCCTCCCAACCCTTTGAATCAGCCTCGTCACCTCCCTAGGCGAGTTATACTGTATGCAGAGGTCTACTCGCCCCACATCAATACCCATCTCGAGACTCGACGTGCAAATCAATCCCTGCACCTCGCCATACTTCAGCTCTCTCTCAGCCCTAACCCTGTGGTCCCTCGAGAGGGAGCCGTGGTGAATCGAGACTGGGAGCGCCTCGTCCCATGCCTTGAACCTGTTCGCGAGAGCCTCAGCCAGTGGCCGCGTATTGGTGAATATCAGTGTGGAGGAGTGCCTCGAGACCAGCTCCAGTATTGTCCTCATTCTAGCCGCAACGTCTGGGGCGACGCCTATCGACTCGCCCATCTCGAAATCAGCTCGCTCCGGCTCGGGGAAGACTACATCAACCTCTAGCGCCCGCGGCATCTTGGTCTCCACAACCACAAATCTTCCAGCCGGCCCCACAAGGAACCTGGCAACCTCCTCGGGCTCGCCCACGGTGGCTGAGAGCCCCACCAGCTGGAACTGCCTCCCCGTTATCCGTCTGAGCCTCTGAAGAGCGACGGCAAGTTGGGCGCCTCTCTTATCCGTGGCCAGCTCGTGAACCTCGTCAACGACAACCCACCTGACATTGGAGAGGCTTCTCCTTACGACGCGGCCTATGAGTAGTGATTGGAGGGCCTCGGGAGTAGCTATCAGTATATGTGGGGGGCTTAGTGCCTGCATCCTCCTCTCGCGCTGAGACGTGTCGCCGTGTCTGACGGAGATTGAGATGTCGAGGCGGCGGGACCACCATTCAAGTCTGTCTAGCAGGTCTCTGTTGAGGGCTCGCAGGGGCGTGATATAGAGGGCTGAGACTGGCCGCACCTCGGGGTTTGTGAGAACCATGCTGAATATGGGGAGGAGCGCGGCCTCAGTCTTACCCGTACCCGTAGGCGAGACTATGAGAACATTCTCGCCGCTAATAATGTGAGGGAGCGCGCTTCTCTGAGTCTCCGCAAGGCCGCCGAACCTCTCCCTCACCGCCTCGAGAACCGGCCGGCAGAGAAGCTCCTCGCCCTCAGACAAACCCGCCACAAACTAGTCTTTGACCGAGCTCATAACCTATTCGTAATACTGTGCTGAGAGTAATTCGGGGGGCCTTGGCCTCTGAGGAGTGGGTTCTGAGATTCATCGGCTACTCGCTGATCGCCGCCGCATTAGCGCTGGTGGTGGTGTATCTTTCCATGGTATTCGAGCCGCCCAGCGAGGTTTGGCGGCCTCTCCAGACGAGACTACTCATCCTCGCCTCTGTCACGGGAATGGCTATCCTCATAGCTTGGCTTGGAGCCAACCTGTTCCCGCGCCGACCCCGCCGGGGCTAGGGCCTGACGCGTCTTCCACAGTTCGGGCAGAAAACAGCCTCCTCAGGCACAGGCTCTCCGCAGAAACCACATTTAACATATACGACCTCCTCGACAGCCACGGCCTCCTCTGCCTCTGCTCTTACGGTCTCGGCAGCCTCGGCCTCCTCAACCCTCTCCTCAGCCGCCTCCACACCGGCAACGGCTCCTGCACCCTCCTTAGGAGCCTCGGCCTCCGCTACTTCCCCTTGCTCAAGAGCAGCCTTTATAACCCCCTCCTCAGTCGGCGGAGAGGCGGCCAGCCCGACTAAGCCGGCGACAGGCGCCATCACAACCAGCAGCAAAATATATGTTAGAACTGGGTCCACCTGAAGGTTGGCTGAGACGAATCTGACCAGCCCGTCCCCGACCGGCTGAAATATTACCATGAGCCAGACGATAACTCCGGCGAGTGCTCCGGCTATAGACGATATCGAGGCAGGTGAGAAAGCTCTGCAGAGGACCCCTGGAACGAGGCCCAGCAGTATCAACCCTATAACGGTGGGCGGAAAGGCGAGGCTCAAGCCTATATACTGTAGGAGGGGGGCCAGAAGGGCCCCGCCAAACGACACGATAATGGACAAGGCTACACGTGTAGGTGCCACCATGAAGGCCTACCAGCGCTCCTCAAATCCATCTAGCATCGATAAATAAATTTGATTAGGTTGGTCGTAGAGCTCCTTTTAACGTCTTACACACCGATTCTTAAGGACTTCTACAACATAATCCCCAAGCATAGGTCATGGCTCAGAGCCCCTCATGCAGCCTCTCCAAGCATGGGAAAAGACACCCCTCCTCCTTCCCATGATGGGGGAACTGTGTTTCACTCCTTTTAGTTTTTTGGAGAGAGGATCAGCACAACATCTCCAACGTTTGTCCCCGTGGGTCCTGTGACTATGTGTCCGCCGACCTTTTTGAAGAATGTGTAGGAGTCGTTTGTCTCTAGGTAGTCTCGCGGGTTTAGGCCGAGGCTCCGGATTATGGCTAACTGTTCAGAGCAGGCGACACCTCCTGCGGCGTCTGTGGGCCCGTCCACACCGTCGGTTCCAAAAGAGGCCACGATGTTCCTGCAACCCTCCTTCAGCCTCGTTAGGGCCGCCAGAGCCAGCTCCTGATTCCTACCACCTCTCCCCCTTCCCCTCACGTTGACCGTCGACTCGCCTCCGAGAGCAAACAACTCTCCCGGCCGCCTCTCAAGCTCAAGCGCCATCGTGCCAAACAGCAGGCCCAGAGAAGACGCCTCACCCTCGAAGCACCTCGACAGAATCAGTCCCCTGTATCCCAGCCGAGAGCCCGCCTCAACAACGGCCTCCAGCGCGTCGCCCACAGAGCCTATCAAGACGTTTGTAACCCTCTCAAACAACGGGTCTCCTGGCTTGGGTGTCTCTTCCAACCGCCCAGCAACCCCCGCCTCTATCCTCTCCCTCACGGCCCTCGGAAGATCTGTCCACACGTTTCTACGGACTAGGACCTCGTAGGCGTCGCGGAAAGTGGAGGGGTCTGGCAGGGTCGGCCCCGAGCCAATGACCTCAAGCTTGTCTCCTGGCACGTCGGAGAGTATGAGGCTTAGCACCCTTGCAGGAGACATGGCCCTTGCTAGCTGGCCGCCCTTAACCGAGGAGAGATGTTTCCTGACGATGTTCAGCTCCTCGATCGTTGCGCCTGACGAGAGTAGAAGTCTCGTGGCCTCAGCCTTGTCACTTAGAGACACTCCCTCGGCGGGGGCTGGAAGAAGAGACGACGCGCCCCCTGAGACCAGAAAGATAATCAGGGTGTCCTTTGAAACGTCTTTCAGCATCTCAAGCAGAGCCTCAGATGCTCTGAGCCCAGACTCATCAGGTATGGGGTGGGACGACAGATAAACATGTAATGACCCGCCAATCATTGAGAGGTCGGAGCCCCGAGGCGCCACCACTACACACTTGTCCACCCTTCCTCCCAGAACGTCCATCAACCCCCGAGCCATCCCCGGAGCGGCCTTACCTACGGCGATAACCCACACGCTCCTAAACCCGCCTAAGTCCAGACTAAAGCCGTCTACAGCCAAGAGATTATTCTTCAAGACCACTTTGCGCCGAGTCAGGCTTCTAGGCTCGACGGCGGCCAAGCCGGCCTCTACAAGCCTTAGCAGGTCAACGGCTACTTGCTCCCGCTCCCTGAAGAGTCTCATTAACTCTGCAGAGTTTTTTACGAGCCCTTCCAAAGCCGCCAAGCCTCTTACTAGTTTAGGTTTTCAGATGGATTATAAAGACAATCTAGAAGAGCTGTCTCGTCTATGTCAGTATCTTGAGCAGATGTATGGGTTGCCTAATTATCATGTGGGGCCTGCTCGACAATATCTTCTCAAGGCTGCTCACACCACCCATAACGGAGACAGCCATCATCCCTATCGAACGCGCCGCGAGAACATCAACTACAGAGTCACCCACATGTATCCCCATGCTCAGCGGGATATTCGCCGCATACGCGGCCTTGACAAGCATCTCGGGGCTCGGCTTCATCTCCTCCACATCATTTCTGCTGACCACGCAGCCGAAATACTCCGCGATACCTGCGGTCTTAAGCGACAATATCGCGGCCTCCCTGGAGTTGTTAGTGGCTACAGCCATAACCACGCGTCTACGCTTAAGCTCCTCCAAGAGGTCAACGACCCCCTCTCTCGGATGGGCGTTTTCAGCGGCCTCCAGCTCCCTTCTAATATAGATGGAGTTCGCGGCCTCCTTAAGCTGCCTATACCTCTCGCGGTCACCATTAGCTACAAGCTCAATTATCTGGGGGATAGATAGCTCGCTTATAGACTCCGGGTTAACTGATGTGGTCTCCAGAAGCCACTTGAGAAACTCTTTCCTAGCCTCGCTTATCCAAGGCTCAGGAAATCTTATCAGGGTTCCGTCGAGGTCGAATATGACTCCAAGCCAAGGCATGCTAAAAAGAGTCGATAGTCTCCACGCTTTAATTTTGACGTCTACTGGCTCTTTAAAGTGAAGTAAAGTTTCCTGCCTACTCTCACCTTCGACACCAGTCCAAGAGCCACGAGCTGGTTTAAGTAGACACTCTCAAGCGGCCTCGAACGCCCAGTCTCGATCGAGACATCCAGAGCTGTAACACGGCCCCTGTTCCTCACCACTTGGTAGGTCTTGGCGAGGTGCGGCGCTAGCTGGACCTGCGTGACATCTCCTTGCCTCTGGACAGAGGTTGACTGAGAGATCTGATACAGCGGCTTTGCCTTGAAGTATTCTTCAAGTACCTTGTCCAGTTTTTCAACAAAAGCATCTATGATCCTGACGGCGTCCAGAGACAGACTATCAGTGGCCTTCGCCATCCCGACCCGCTCCTCCAAAACAGGCCTAGCGGACCCTTCAGGCGGTATCAAGACATACATGTAGAGCGGGACGTCTCTGCTGCTCGGAGGAGTGAAGCTAGACTTACAGCTTTTACAGGTTAAAAGAATTTGCGCGCTCTCAAACCTTGCACCACAGGACGGGCATGCCGACCCATCAACTCCAAAATACTGGACTAAGGTTTCGGCGCCGCATGACGGGCACTTCCCCCTCAGCTCTATTGATGGTGAGCCACAGTTTGGGCAGACCTTAATCACCTCTAGGAGCACCCGCTTGAAAACTCCCATAGACGTGAGGGTGTCCAAGATCCTGATCGTCTCCTCGCCCCTCGTCTTGAGAATCGCGTCCGCCTCCGGATAAGATATCTTGCCACTGCCGCCCCTATTCTCTATGCTCGGCCTGAAGGCTGTGATTCCGAGAGAGTTTAACATCCTCTTTATGAAGTCTGCGAGGGTGCTAATGTCTATCTCAGAGAGAAGCGGGGCGGCTTGCCTCTTTGAGTTAAGACTCATCACGCTCACCCTTTTATCTGTTAATCACCACCCAGTCCAAGAATCCTCTGAATATTTGTCTTGCTGATTAGCTGTTGCCCTTTTCACAAACAATATGTTGATTCCTCACTCACCCGGAAAATTTAGGCTCCTCGCCGCTCTAGACCGGCCAAAACAACAAGAAGCAAAACCATCACGACAGGGTAGAAAAGAAAGATATGGACCGTGATTACATTTCCCAGAGACTCCCAGGCATAGCCCCCAATCAATGTGAAGCAGATGGTTGCAGCCGAGATAAAGGACTGCTGCATCCCCCAGATGGCTCCCCTATGCGCGCTGCTAAGCGCTGCTGAAAGCCGCGAATTGAGACCTGGAATGACAAATATCGCTAATCCAGAATTAAGTAATAGGACTGCGAGCAGCTGTAAGAAGCTCGTCGCATGTGAGAGAAGTAGCAGAGCCGGTATCTTGATTAGGAGCTCGAGGGCTGAGAGATAGATCCAAAGAGTCCTTGACTCGGCTAGGCGGCCGCCTATCGGAGACAGCATCGAGTAGATAGCCGCCTCTAAAGAGAGAATGATGGAGAAGTCAACCTCTTTCAGCGAGACTATCTCTCTAGCCCAGAGCGGAAAGATAACAGAGTCCAAAACACTAGCCAACCCCATGTAGAGGCTTAGTAAGATAACCAGTAAGAGCACGACCCTCTGTCTCAGATATCCGTAGGCCTCCCTTAGGTATACCAGGACCGCTATTTCTTTCACGGCCCTTCTAGTCTCTCGAAGCCAGACTCTGGTGAAAGCGCCAAGTATCGCTACGACACCGACAGCTAATATGCTAAAACTGTAGCCAAATCTATCCACCAAGGAGCCAACTATCAGATAGCCGAGAATAGCGCTGATATTCATGATCGAATAGTAGATGCCAAATGCTCTACCGTATTTAAGCGGCTCGACAACGTCACCAATGTATGCGAAGACTGCAGGGGCGATAAATGCGCCGGGCAGTAAGGAAAAGGTGAGCGGCAAGATTGCGTCGCTCCAAGACCTAGCTCCCGCGAGAACAATATACGACGCGCCCACTATAACCGGGCCCAGAATCATCGGCGCCTTCCTACCAACCAGGTCGCCTGCTAAGCCACCCACACTAAGCAACAAGGTATAAGCTATCCTTGAGAAAGCTAAGACAAACGCAACCTCTGAGATGCTGGCACCTATCTCGCGAAGAAAGTAAGGCAGAAACGGGCTGAAACCCAGCCCGAACATATTAATCAGCAAGAGGGAGAGCATTAGAATCCAGAAGTCGCGAGTGAGACCGAAGTTAAACCTGATTAACACCATATCCACAGTTTTCTAAGGCTGATGAGCGGGACACTTTAAAAAACTTTTACTAACAGACGTAATCGAGCCTTATAGTCTCTAAAACATACGTTCTTCGCACAAATATTGGTTTCCCAAAACAAAAATCCGTAAATTGGATACTGAGTACAACGTGATATGTGTCGGACTTGAAGTTAATCCGACGAACATTCTCCGCTAATTGACAGTTCTATGGCCAATGCCAATAAAACTTGAAAACCCCACTGTGAGCGAAAGTTTAAATAATACTGAAAAACGCTTTTCTAAACATTAGAAAGCAAAAATAGTCCGCCTCCTATTTTTCCTAATTCACAAATAATTTACGGAAAATTTGCTTTTAAGGAAAAGACTTATAACCAGTAGCAATGCTGCTAAGAGCGGTGATGGTCAGAATGGAGTGCCAGGGACCGCCAATCGGGAAGGACCCGTTCTAAGTTGGAATTTATTGACGGGCCATTTCGTGTAGTGTCATTGTTATTGTGTCGTCTAGTTTTGGTTTTAGCCATCCATATCCTTCTTTATACATCTCCATCGTCAATGAGAACGCAGTCGCGTCGTCCACAATCATGGATTCACAGCCTATATCATGCTCCATCAATAGTTTGGAAAGGTGTCTGACAGCAGATGTGAATTGTCTGTCAATTAGCATATAGACCATGCCTGTGCCGTCTTCTAGTATTTGATAGAATTTACAGAATGGTGACGTGGAAGTGATCCTAGAGAATTCGATGGCTTTTTGGGTGGTGAGTGGGTCTGTCTTGAGCCAGATACGCGAGAGATGAGGGGCGTCAACGCCCCTTGGGAACCAGCTTAACACATACCCCGCAATTAGTCCTTTCCGGACTACGTGCTCTTGGAAGTGATATCTTAGGAGCCTCGGGTCCCGATTGACAATCTCTGAGATTTTTGTTAGCGGTTTAAAGGCATCCGCCTGTAATTCAGTAATTATCGCGAGGTCCGAAGAATCCATCAGATAGTTGGTTGCTTCATCCCTCGAGGCCCTCTGCAGGACTACACCCTCGCTAGTGCGCGACTCCTCTTCATTGAGGCTCCATGTTCCTTTCTCGAAGTTGAAGAGGCGATAAGACACGTGCGGGTATCCTACTTCTTTAATCTCTTGGACCTCGTAATCCTTGGCTATTCCTTCGCTCGCCAGTCTCTCGAAGAATTCACTAAACTTGTTCGCCCATTTCGATGGCGGGTTTATTATGGCGATATAGTCGTTTTTGAAGGCGACTTTGCAATAGTATGATAGATACGAGCCTATCCCCAGTTCGTGTAATAGTTTTTGCGCTATCTTCATTCCATGCCTAGTGAATGAAATTTTCGCGTAAAGTCTTGTTAATCCTAACTTGTAGAAATTGGGCATCATTTGGACTGTGAATCCGAAGTCTCTGAGCTGCTTCTTCACCTTGTATCTTACGGTTTCGCGCGGTATTCCGGTGAGAATGGAGATGAGTGAGAGGTTTCGCGGCCCATAGGCCTTTAGGGCGTCTAAAAGTTTTATGAACTCTCCGTTGTGATTTACGCGTTTCTTATTTTTGGCCAAATCTTGGTTCTTGTTAGTCAAAGTTTGTCTGGCTATATCGTTCGCATGCCCACTATATAAACTTTTAAGATACAAACAGGTATCACGTTAAAAATATAGATTAACTGATCAACAAAATTTATAAATACGCGCGCGGTAGTATTCCCGTGGTCACATCCACGGCTACATGGACATCCGACCCAGGCGAGCACTACTGGTTAAAAAATGTGAAGTCTTCGTTCCGCATACCTGTTTACCTGCCTTCTCTCTGTGTTAGGCGCGGTAGGAGCATTGCTGAGGTGACGTCTGTTTCATCGGACTTAGCTGGACTAATTGTGCTGCTCTCGTCGATTGCTTCGAGGGGCTCGATCGAGTTCGTGAACGGCTCTATTGCAAGGGCTCCGGATGGCAAAGTCGTGGTCTCTCTGTTCGTCGACTACACGGACTCTGGCCTGAGCGCGGAGGGCCTGGCGAATAGTTTGGGTGGGATAGGGGTCGTTGAGGGCTTATCGGTGAATGGGTATCTCACCGGAGGCGTAACCATCAATAAACATCTCTTCCCATTATTGTTGGGCGGTAATAGGGCGGTGGCTTTCTCGGTCGAGGTTCTGGGCGGCATGATTGACCATTTGAGGGAGAGGCTGGGGGAGGCTGCAAACACTCTCCTCTATGATCTGGGTAGGCAATATGGTGTTCTGTTTACGAGGCAGGTTAGGGAAGAAACGGGCCTGACGTTTGATGAGCTTGCGCAGATTTCGTTGGCCGAGCTGCAGGCAGCTGGTTGGTGTGTTGTTGAGGGGTACTCGGGCGACCCGGTGAAGAGGTTCTGGAGGATCATTGTTAAGGACCTCTTTGAATGCGCTAAGCGGAGGAGCGGAAGTAATAATAGCCACTTTTTCAGAGGCGTGGTCTCTGGCTTGCTGGGGGAGGCCTACGGCTCTCAGGATGTCTCGTGCATAGAGACGCTCTGCGCCGGCAACTCCACTAATTCTTGCGAGTTCGCGGCCTGGGTCTGAGTCCGCCTAGTGTGTGAGGTGGGGGGCCGACGGGTTTACCTCATCTAGCCTCCTTTATCCTTGTAGAGTTTTAGAGCCCATGGAAAGACCTCGGTCTCCTCGGCCCTAAAGTGTCTCTCGAGGATTTCTGCCAGCCTGCTCTTCATCTCGGCAAGCCTCTCGGGGGCCGTCTCGGCTATGGCCTGCATCTCAGATATTAGCTGATGTATCTCTCTGTGCTCTTGGAAGACCTGTATAGCTCGAGTCGCTCCCTCTCTTCCCAAGGAATCGATGAGGAGTTTCAAAACTGTTGCTTCTTCGTCGATTATATGCTGGTCGAGGTATGGCTTGAATCCCTTGAGCTCCTCCGCCGCCTCGGCGTGCTTGTCTCGCTCGAGGAGTGTGTGGAGCCTGGTGAGGCGTCCCCTGACCACCTCATGCTCCTCGACCAGGATTTTCAGAAGTTCTTCCAGCTTTAGTCTTCTCGGCCTCATGCTTTTTGAGTGTAGGTTGTCGAATATTTGGCTTGCTTTTTTTCGGGGTTTGGCCTAGGTGGTTGGAGATCTAGAGACCTCTTACGCTCTTCTTTACGGCTGTGGCGAGTCAGGTTATCCAGAAATATCGGGGGATCATGTTTCTTGTGGTGTCTTGTCTCTAAGTCTGTCCCGTGTAAAGAGGGCTCTTGAGGACGCAGCCCCAGTCCTCTCCGCGGAGAGCTCTATCTTGGAGATTGATGCACGCGGCGCGGTAATTGTTGGCGATACTCACGGAGACCTGGAGACCACTGAGCGGGTATTGGACAGGATTTCCCGCGGCGTCATAGTGTTTCTAGGTGACTTTGTGGATAGAGGCCCCTATCAGCTGGAGAACATCGTGAGGCTTTTGGAGGCCAAGGCAGGGGAGCCGGGGAGGGTTTTCCTCGTCAGGGGGAACCACGAGTCGAGGGAGATGAACATGTATTACGGCTTCTATGACGTGGTTTCGCGCAGACTAGGCTCAGGCTTCTACGGGCTATTCGGCAGGCTCTACTCTACACTCCCCATAGGCGCGGTGTTCAGCCGCTCCACAATCCTCCTTCACGGCGGAGTCCCTGAGGGAGCCTCCTCCATAGGCGAGGTGGCTTCTCGGGGGAAGCAGGGGGAGGACGTCGAGGACCCCGTGGTCTTTCAGGCGCTCTGGAACGACCCTCGGGAGTGGGTTGAGGAGTTCGGGCCGAGCCCGCGGGGAGGGTTTGCGAGAGTCTTCGGCAGAAGGGCTCTTGAGAGGTTCTTGGAGGCTAGTGGGTGTGAGAGGCTTGTTAGAGCTCATGAACCTGTGGAGAATGGTGTTGAGGCGCTTTTCAGGGGAAGGCTCTACACGGTTTTCTCGTGCAGATTTTACGGTATTAGGCCGGCTGTCGTCGAGATAGGGGCGGGCGGGGTTAGTTTCAGCTACGTGGATGACTTGTAGGTTTGGTAGAGTGCTAAGGCTGAGAGCTTGATGGCTGACTGGATATATGGGTGGAGCATGGAGAAGACCCGCTGGCCTGTCAGGTAGGTCACGAGGCTCGACCTTATCTCCTCAACGCCTCCGCCCCCATTTATCAACCTCCTCGCAAGCTCGACGGACCCAACTATCACCTCTTCGTATTTCCCTTGGAGCTCGGGTGAGGGGAAGATCGGGCCGTAGTGCGGAGTTAGCAGGAGCCTTGGCTCCAGCTCAAAGATCTTCCCGATGCTCCTCAGGGCTTGGTCTAGGTCGTATTTCGGGGGGACGGTGTTGGGGATGAAGTATCCGGTGAACGGGTATCTAGATGGGACCGCGTCGCCCGTCGCTATGTATCCTTTCTCCACTATTTGGATTGAGAGGTGATGTGGCGCATGTCCATGGGTGTATATTGAGCGGATTGTCACGCCGCCCAGGTCTATCTCCTCACCGTCCTCCATGACTTGGGAGAGTGACTCGTCGAGAGGCTTCATGCCGCCCATAGCCGCTAATATGTGCTCTTCGTAGATTGACTTCACGCTCTCTAGCAGTCTCGAGGGGTTGATTAGATGGGGTAGGGCCCGCTCGTGGGCATAGACTCTTGAGCCCTTGAAGATGGAGGCTAACTCGCTCGTTGCGCCGCAGTGGTCTAGATGGGCGTGCGTGGGTATTATGTAGCGGAGGTTGCTCGCGACTCCTGACTCGACGATTGCTGACGCTACGCGTCTGGCCGACGATGCGTATCCGGTATCTATTATGGCTGAGTACTTCTCTCCTGCCACTATGTAGGCCGCGACAGTATTCGGATATCCGAGGCCGCCAGTCTCAACTATATAGACACCCCTTGAGAGAGCCGCCACGAGCATCCATGACATAGATTGTAGATCCTTGTAGAATACCTTAATTTAATTGTTCATCATATAGGAGGCGTGCCTCTGATAGGAGTTGTGGGTTGTGGCAGAGTCGGTGTTTCAGCAGCGCTACACGTGCTTTTGAAGGAGCTGGGAGATATCGTCTTGATAGACATCATTCAGGGGCTGCCGCAGGGTGAGGCGCTCGACCTCTCGCACATGGCTTCGATACTCGGGATAGACGTCGAGGTTACGGGCTCGAACGACTACAGAGATATGGCGGGGGCTGATTTGGCCGTAATAACTGCGGGGATTGTTAGGCGGGCTGATATGACGAGACTCGACCTGCTCCAGAAAAACACATCCATAGTCTCGGATGTTGCGGAGAAGATCAGGGAGCACGCACCTAGCTCCAACGTTATAGTAGTCACCAACCCCCTCGACGCCATGACCTATGTGGCTCTAAGAAAGACGGGGTTTGAGAGGGAGAGAGTGGTAGGGTTCAGCGGCCTGCTAGACTTCGGGAGGTTCAGATACCTTGTCGCCAGGGAGCTAGGGGTCTCACGGAGCTCAGTCATCGGCCCAATAATCGGCGAGCACGGGGACAGCATGGTCCTTCTACCCCGCCTGACTCACGTGCTGGGAAAGCCACTAACCTCGCTACTCACAGCTGAGAAGACGTCGGAGCTGGTCGAAAAAACGAGGAGGGCTGGAGCCGAAGTTATCTCTCTCAAGGGATGGTCGGCGAGCCACGCGCCGGGAGCGGGGGTAGCTTTGATGGCTGAGGCCATAATAAAGGACACTAACGCTGTGATTCCCTCGTCCGTCTATCTGAGGGGGGAGTATGGTGTGGATGGCGTCTGCGTAGTGGTCCCTGTTGTTCTCGGCTCGAGCGGGGTCAGAGGGATAATTGTTCTTGATCTTGATGAGTCTGAGCGCCGCGAGTTCTTGAAGAGTGTGGAGACCGTGAGGCAGGCTCAGGAGACTGCTGAGAAGATGCTCCGTTAGCCCTAATCGGCATCAGAACTATCTTGTCGCCGAGCAGGCCAATCTTTACGTGATCTCCTATCCCGATTCCGAGCCTGTCAGCTAGGCGCGATGGGATTGTGACGCGTCTGCCCGAGATGACCTTCTGAACGACCTCGCTGTCCTGCTCTGGTTGAGCCTCAGGCTGCTGCTGGTGGGCTGGAGGCGCGGTAGCTGTTTGGGCTGGCGGCGGGTTGCTGAGCGCTGTGCTGGCTGGCTGTGCGGGAGGAGGAGGCGGCGGCGCTGCTACCGGCTGCTGGGCTGGGCTCTGCCTCCCCCTCCTTCTAAGCAGTATCCACGCAGCAACCCCTCCACCCAAGGCGACCAACCCCACTCCCTGCCCGACTGCCACGCTCCTGAAGAATCCGCTCTCACCCGTGACTTGGGCGAGCATGGCCTCTAAAACATCTCTCTGCCTCTCGAGCTCGGAGAGGGAGCCCTGCAGCTGGCCCACGGTCTTGACCGAGCTCTCGTAGGACGCCCTCAGCGATTCATGTCTGGACGCTAAGTCGTTGTAGAGGCTTGTGGTCGATGCCAAGTCTCTTGAGACTGCGTCGTAGTCTCTTCTGAGCTCCTCGTAGCTCTTCTGCAGGAGGGCGTAGCTGTCCATGAGGCTTTTATGTCTCTCTTGGAGGGCCGCGTCCTCTGTGAGCAACTTGTCGTATTTTCTCGATAGGTCGGCGAGCCGCGCCTCTAGGTCAGACTTGATGGCTTGGAGCTCGCTCACCTTTTTCTCCAGTTCCTCTCTTATCCGCGTCAGCTCCTCTATCTTAGCCTTCAAGGCGTCCTCTCTGGATGCAGCCTCGTCAAGCCTTGTCTTGAGAGACACGACCTCGGACCTCAGCTTCTCAACCTCGGACCTGAGCCGCGACAACTCTCTGTTGGCGTCGGCGAGCATGCTTGAAAGTCTCTCATAGGAGGTTCGCCTCACCGTGCTTAAATAGAACGTGTTGGTGAACTCGACCGGGGTGGTGTCTATGAGGTATTTGAGCGTCAGCCTGGCCTCGAGCCAGGGATCGACTGCGGTGGGTGAGGGGATGCAGAGGCCTATGTTTCTGAATAGGACAACACCTGGGGACGCCACGTCGACCGTGTTTATCAGCACGCTGTTGAAGAGCGTCTGACTGGCTGAGTCATAGAAGTATGTTATCTTGAGGTGGAGGTAAAGGTCGTCGAGAGCTGAGAGCGCCGTGACTTCTATCTGGAGGTTGAAGCAGGAGCCTATCTCGACTTCAGGCGGATATGTGAGTCTAACCTTAATCCTCGCATCCTCCACGCCGATGTTGTAGGCTGTGGCATATGCGTTGGGGAGCGACAGCGAGACTGCTATGAGGAGCGTTGTTAGGAGTATCTGAAGACGGGTTCCAGCCGAACTAGGCACATTTTTACTGGAGCGCGTAGAATATTTAAGCAAATGCCCGCGGAGCCGCTACACTAAACCTCCCTGCAGCACCGTAAAGGGGCCGTGGAGGCCGCTCAACTTCCCTTCAGCTCCCTCACCAGAATCCCTGCAGCCTCGAAGGAGGCCCGCTCCTGAGCCTCCCTGGTCTGCGCACCAATATGTGGTGTGGGTATGAGGTTGGGGATGCTGAGTAGCTCCAAGTCTTTCGGTGGCTCCTCGCTGAAGACGTCAAGTGCTGCCCCTGCTATCCATCCCTCCTTCAAGGCGTTCTTAAGCGCCTCCTGGTCTACTATGTGGCCCCTCGCCGTGTTGATTAGGTAGGCGGTCCTCTTCATGGCTCTCAGCTCCCGCTCGCCCAGCATGTTTCTCGTCTCACCTGTCAGGGGGGTATGCACCGAGACATAATCAGACTCCGAAAGTAGTTTTTCGAGGCTGACCTGCTCAGCCCCGTAGAGCCTCAGCTCCTCCTCCGGGAACTTGACTATGTCGTAAACTAGGATTCTCATCCCTATCGCGTGAGCTATCTTCGCGACCACATGCCCGATTCTGCCGAAACCTATGATCCCAAGCGTCTTGCCAGAGAGCTCCTGACCCATGAGGCCGTGCTTCAGCCACTCGCCACGGCATAGCGCGGAGGCGGCCTTGAAAACACCTCGCGAGAGGCTGATCATGAGGCCTATGACCAGCTCACCCACGGACTCGGCAACCGCGTCAGGAGTGTTGAAGACTTTAACCCCGAGCTTCTCGAACTCTTCGACAGCGATGTTATCCAAGCCCGCCCCAGCCCTAACTATGACTTTGAGACTACCTTTACCCTTGAGAGGCCTGACCCGCAGATTACCCCTAACTACTAAGGCGTCATAGTCGGTATAGACTTGGTCTAGCTCCTGCTGAGACATCGTAGGCCTATAGTCCACGTTTATGTCCCCCCTTAGGAGAGTTTTCAGGGCCGCGTCGTTGAAAGGGCATGCTACGAGGACCCTCGCCAACCCCCCGTCCAATACGTCTAAACTATGTGAGCCTCAATTTTATCGTATCATTAGTTTTGCGAAATAACGGTTTATTATTTGGTTTATAGCTATCGACGCCGAAGCAGTGACGCAGGCCGAGAAAAGACGGGATATATTGATGCTTCCAGGCCCAACCGATATTCCCTTAGAGGCTTACGAGGCCATGTCCCAGCCGCTTATAAACCACAGGGGGCAGAGGTTCCGCGAATTCCACGTAGCCCTCATAGAGAAGCTCAAGAAGGTCATAGGCACGAAGCAAGATGTCTTTCTACTGACCTGCTCGGGAACCGGGGGTGTAGAGGCCGCTCTCTCAAACACGATAAGAAGCGGAGACAAGGTCTTGGCGCTCGTCGGAGGCCAGTTCGGCGAAAGAATGGCCGAGGCCGCGCGATACTATTCCGATAACGTCGTCGTCGCGGAGGTTCCATGGAGAAGAGCGCCAACAGTCGAGGATGTGAGAAGAGGCATCCAAGAAAACGGTGACGTGGATGTCGTGTTGCTGGTTCATAACGAGACCTCTACCGGAGGACTGGCCCCAAACGTAGAGGAGATCGCGCGCGAGTGTAGGCGGGCAGACGCCCTGCTGGTCTTGGACGCGGTGACGTCGCTGGGTGGTGTGCCCCTGAAATTTGACGACGCGGGAATAGACTTGTTGTTGGCTGGCACTCAGAAGTGTCTCGCCGGGCCTCCGGGGCTGTCGCTCGTCGCCGTTTCAGAGAGGGCTTGGGAGAAGATTGAGTCCCTAAAGAAGAGGCCTGCTTACTTCGACTTGGTCGCTCATAGGGAGTTTATGTCGCGGGGTGAGACGCCTTTCACTCCAGCGATAAGCCTCTTTTATGGCCTTAACTCCTCTCTCGACAAGCTGCTCGAGATAGGCGTTGAGAATTGGATTGACAGGCACAGAAGGGGCGCCCAGGCCTTCTACAAGTCCTTAAGCGAGCTGGAACTCGAGATTTACCCGCTACCCCCCTACAGGTCTCCAACACTGATAGCTGTACAGCTTCCAGACCATATCCGCGATGCCGATGTAGCGAAAAAGATGGCGGAGAAGCATGGTGTCCACGTGGGTGTTGGTGTTTCTAAGCTGAAGGGTAGGATTATTCGCATAGGGAGCATGGGGCAGGTGACCGCGGAGAGGACGAAGACCACAATGAAGGCGCTCTGCAACGTGCTCAGCGAGTATGGAATGAAGCTGGACTACGAGGCCGTTGACGGCATAATTGATGAGAGCTTCTCCAGATAAGCTCTAACTCGTTCTCAGGACTTCCTCCACCCGCTTCGCAACATCACCAGGCGTTTCCGCGACCCTTACTCCGGCCTCCCTCAGCCTCGCCATCTTCGTTAAAGCATCACCCACGCCAAGCGAGATGATTGCCCCTGCGTGGCCCATTCTCTTACCCGGCGGCGCTGTCCGGCCCGCGATATAGGCGACGACGGGCTTCTCAAACTTCTCCCTCACAATGTATTCCGCAACTCTCTCCTCCGCGTCTCCGCCAATCTCGCCGATCAAGACCACACACCGAGTCATAGGGTCACGCCTCATCATCTCAAATACCTGGATGAAGCTTGTTCCCACCACAGCATCCCCTCCAATACCGAGACACGTGCTCTGACCTATGCCCCTCTCCGTGAGGGCCTGCGCAATCTCATATGTCAGCGTGCCGCTCCTAGAGACAACACCAACGGGGCCGGGGCTAAAGACCGCGCCAGGCATTATACCTACCTTGCACTCACCCGGAGTTATGATGCCCGGCGTGTTCGGCCCGATGATCCTAACACCCCTCAGCGAGGCATATCTTACCAACTGCATCGTCCAGTGAGTCGGGATTCCATCAGTTATGACGACTATGAGCTTAATCCCGGCGTCGATGGCCTCGTAGCAGGCGTCTACCGACTGCGCCGCAGGGACAAAGACGATAGACGTATTTATCTCCGGGTGCTCAGCGACTGCCTCCGCCACGGTGTCATAAACAGCAACGCCGTGAACCGTAGTTCCACCTTTTCCAGGCGTGACGCCCGCCACGATCTTAGTCCCATATCGCAGCATGGCCTCTGAGTGGAAGCTGCCCTGCCTCCCCGTTATTCCCTGAACCAAGACCCGCGTGTTGCGGTCTACCAGTATCGCCAATCCATTAGAGACTCACAGACAGACCATTTATTAAGTTACGGCCTATCTTAACAGGGCTTGAGGTCTAACCATCCTATCCGCGAACAGATACGTGAAGAGGAGGGAGGCGGCGAGGCAGAGGGCTATGGCTAGGTAGAGCCATTCTAGCGCCGGGGGAGGCATGACTGCGACGAGTGCTGGAAAGAAGATGGCCAAGAAGGTGTAGGGCTGGGACCAGCCATGCGTGAGAAGCGAGAAAGCTAGTGGGTGGAGAAGCGCCTGGTAAAGAAGCGTGAAGGCCCACCCATACCCAGTGCTGGGGAGCGAGGACAATAGCAGCAGCGCCAGCGACTGGTGGAGCATGCCTATGGTCAAGCTGAAAAGCATGATCAGGGGTGTTTGAGGCCCCAGATAGCTAGGCATAGTCAGGTAGAGCAATGCGTGGAAGACCATGAGTGGGAGAGAGGCGGTGGCGGCGAAGAAGGCCGCATAGTTGATGGATATGTAGTCTGCAGAGTCTGCCGGACGAATAAGCCAGAACAGTTTCCAGCCGCCGGTCAGAGCCGCGGTAGACCATGGGTAAAGCGTCATGGCTAGGAACTGATAGACCAGTATGAATAGGGGCTCAACCGCATCCCTTCCAACCATTCCACCAAGATGCAGGAGGAGAGGAACCACTGGAGCGGCAACCAAGGCCGCCACCCTGTAAAACGAGCTGAAGAATACTCTTAGCTCCAGCCCTATCAGGCCGGCTCACCTCCTAGAGACGCGTTTACCCTTAAGATAGTTCAGGAGCGCCACATGAGTCTCAACTCTTCTCACATCCAGCAACTTGACCCCCAGGCCGAGCGATAATAGGAGATCTAGGACGACAGGTAGGTCGGACTCAAAGTCTCTCAGCCAGACCTTTATCGAGCCGTCGCGAGAGACCGAGAATTTCTTAACCTGCGAAATCTTACCCAGATAATCCAAGGCCAACCGCGTGTTCATCGCCCGTAACACCAGGTAGTTCTCCGCACCTATAGTCCTTGAAAGCTCCTCAATCGGCCCCGCAGCAGCTATCCTGCCATCCTTCAAGATAATCAACCTATCCGTAAACTCAGCCTCCTCCACAGAGTCAACGGTGAGCGCGACGGCGCGCTCTTTAGAGGCGTATTCCCGTAGGAGCGTGGAGAGACCCAGACGGGCTAAGGGGCCTAGAATCCTAAGCGGATTAGCGAGGAGCAGCAACTCCGCGTCACGAATCATGACCAGAGCTACAGCAACCAAATGCCTGTCCTCGGCCGGGAGGCTTCCAATCCTCCTCTCCAGGATGTCCGACTTATCGAGACGCCTCAAAATATTTCTCATCCGCTCTACGGCCTCCTTCTGGCCAATACCGTGGATGGACCCTACTACTTGAGCAAGAGTCTTGGGGCTCGCATCTGGAGGGAGCCTAGCGTCGGACGGTAGATAGCCGATTCTTCCGAGAACCCCGCTTTTCTCCGCGTAAGGGTCGAGGCCGAAAACCCTCACAGCGCCGCCTGAAGGCCCACACACCCCAGCCAACAGGCCCAGTAGCGCATTTCCCTCCGGATACCCCAGGAGCGCCATAATCTCTCCCTTGAAGACCATGAGGCTTACGCCGCTAAGCACCTGCACCCCATCCTCTGCATAATCTACGCCGCTAACCTCCGCCGCAACTATACCGGCCAATCTCCTCAGAACACCTCCCTAAACGATTACATGGAGATAGATATAATTGAGGCCGAGGCCTAATACTAGCATAGTGGTGTCTCATGTTTTATGTCGACGAGGAGGGCCTGATATCCGTCTTCAGGCTCGTGGGGGGAGAAGAGGCTGAGGGGCTGGCTAGGCTCCTCCTAGCAAGGCCCGGGATGAGGGAGGACGAGATAGCGTCGGAGCTCCAGATGGATGTGAAGAGGGTTAGGAAGCTGCTTCACCAGCTCAGCGAGTTCTCACTGGTCGCCTACGATATAGTTATAGACAAGGAGTTGAACAAGAGGGTTTTCCGCTGGAGACTCCAGCCGGAGCAGGTGCAGGGGGTTGTCAAGACGCAGCTTAAGAGAATAGCTGAGCGGCTCCAGATGCTGAAAAAGCACTATGAGGCAAACCAGCTCTACTGGTGTGGACAGCAAGGATGCAGAAAATACACCTTCGACGAGGCCCTGGACAAGTTCTTTAAATGTCCAAGCTGCGGAGGAAAACTCATGGTATACGACGCCTCCGAGCTCATCAGCGTCGTCGACGAAAAACTCGCCGATATAAACAAGCTGCTAGAGTGACAGGGTTGGGTAAGATAGCTGTCCTAAGGCTGGGACATAGAGTCAAGAGAGACCAGAGAGTATCAAGCCACGTCGCCCTCACAGCAAGAGCATTAGGAGCCGACGAGGTTGTCTTCTCAGGCGAGTATGACCCGGGCCTCTTAGAAAGCGTCTCGAAGGTGGTCGAGAGGTGGGGCGGCAACTTCAAGGTTAGCTATACGCCGAGCTGGAGAACCTTCATAGCCGAGAGAAAAACGAGAGGCGAATACATAGTCCACCTCACAATGTACGGCATCGGCATCCAGGAGGTGGAGGAGGAGCTTAGAAGGGCCCACGAGGAGAGGGGGCTCGTATTGATAGTAGGCTCCAGCAAGGTGCCCATTGAGGTTTACGAGGAGGCAGACATAAATGTCGCAGTCACCCACCAGCCGCACAGTGAGATAGCCGCACTCGCAATAGCCCTAGACCGAATACACCAAGGGAAGGAACTAAACATAAACTACCCAGACGCAAAGATCACAATAAAGCCAAGCAGGCTCGGAAAGCTGAGAAAAAAGGAAAGCCCGCGAGAAGAGATTAATTAAATCGCTAAGAGAGCAATGGCATGGGCAGGGGCCGTGGTCTAGCGGCCATGACGCCGCCCTTACACGGCGGAGGCCGCCGGTTCGAATCCGGCCGGCCCCAGGCCATTTATGGGGTTGGTGAAAGTTTTCACTGAGTATGGGAGCTGAGGTTAGGCTTAATTCGTGCTCTTATCTGCGGATATTCTTTGAAGTGCTCGAGGTCTTGGTTTATGGATTGTTGACGGGGGTCGTCGCGACGGCGGTAATGAGTCTCCCTCAGCTCTTCTTCTGGAGGCGGTGGTCGACTATAGGGATCCTTGAGTGGCATGAGAATCAGATGATTATGTCCAGAGCGACGGGGCGCAGCCCTGAGGATGTCTTGGCCTTGAGTTTTGTTCTCCACTTCGCTAACGGAGGAGTGGCTGCCGCGGCTTACGCCCTGATAGTAACTATGCTACCACAGCTATATCTGCTCGACCCCTTAACACTCGGGACTGCGTTCGGTCTAATACTCTGGGCTCTGACACTCGCGCCGATACATAAGCCGATAACAGGCATCTCGCTGACGAGACATCCTTTGGGGTGGAGGCCCGTAGCCTTGAGCATTATACTCCACATAGTTTACGGCGTAGTGGTGGCCTTTTTGGTCAGCCTACTCTAATATAGGCCCTCTCTCTTCAGGAATAGCTTAACGCGCCTGACGAGCCTCCTGTAATTCTTCATGTTCTTCCAAATCCAAGAGTTGATACCGTTTATAGGTGTCGGCTCCGTCTCCAGAACCTCGATTATCTCCTCCGGTGTAAACGCTTTGACATAGTGTGCTGGGTCCTTGACTAATAGTATTCTACGGTATTCTATCTCATGGAGCCGCCTGATTGGTGTGCCCTCTGCGGAGTTGAGGGGCGAGAGGTGGTGCTCGATGTCGGTGAGGCTGATTGAGCTTTTGAACCCCCTCCCTACCCACTCCTCCACGCATGCGTTGAAGAAGCCGACCAAGTCTCTAATATAGGGTTTCCCACCGTTGTAATACATTAGAACGACGGGGTGGTTGAGCCAGCCCCTGCGCCCGTCGCTAATCAACCCCAGTTTTCGGAGTATCGTGTTCAAAACTTGCTTACATTCCACCCTCTGCTTTCCAAGCCTCCTATTGTCGAGGACCGCCGCTGACTTGGCCCAGTCCACGTATGGGCGGAAGACCTGCACTCCTTAAACCACTCCGCGGAGTAGCCAATAAATCTTGAGCGGAGATCGCTGGTTTCAGCTTTAACCGCTCTTTCTTATCGCCTTGAAGAAGATCGCGAGTGCTAGGGCCTGTGCCGCCGCCGAGTATGAGAGGAGGAGTGGGATTCCTAGGCCGAGGTCCACCATAAACCCGAATACCAAGCCGGCGGCCGCGCCCCCTCCACCCAATGAGAGGCCGTAGAGTGCGTATGAACTGCCTAAGCCGCTGCTCTTCGCTAGGTGAGCCACCATCGCCCTGTAGATCGATTCCTGCGAGCTTATCACGACTCCGAGGACCCCCGCGGAAATCATCAGGAGACTCACATTCTCACCTACGAGGAGGCAGGGAACAGCCGACAGGGCGATTGAAAATGCCAGGACGATCGGCCCAAGTCTGTCGAAGGCCCTTCCCAGGGCTGGGGCAACGGCGGCGTCCACTATCATCGCCACGGTGTATGCGGCTGGGACAAGCCAAGACCCGGCCCCAGCGGCCTGCGAGACCAAGTATAGGATTATTGGCAGGGGGAGGAGGCCTGCGGCGTTAAGCCCCACGACGAGTGAGAAGAGGTATACTTGTCTGGTCGGCCTAGCGTGGGACAGCCTCGCGGGTGGCTCAGAATATTCTGGGACCCTTAGGAGGACGATCAGCAAGAGGAGATAAGGGATTAGAAGGGATAGGAGGGCGAGCCCCGTATTCCGATAGAGGGCCAGGACTACTGCTGCGAGCAGGGGCCCCGCAGTGGCGCCAAACTGGTCGAGGAACTCGTGGAGCCCGAAGGCCGTTCCAAGACCCACACTCCCTCTCATTCTAGCCAGCATCGCATCCCTCGCAGGCGCCCTCAACCCTCGAAGCACGCGCTCAGCCAAGACTAGGAGCGCGAGTACAAGCCAGTCACGAGCGAAGGCCATCAAAGGCACAACGACCAGCCCCGCATACCCCGCCCTGATTATAGCGCTGAACCTCCCCGTCTTATCTGCCATCAGCCCGCCCAGCGGTCTCGCCAGCCAGCCCGCTAGCTCCGCGAAACCCAAAACACTCCCAACCAAGAGGGCGCTCATCCCCAGCTGCCGCATATAATCAGGTAGAACCGACCTCCCACCCTCGTAGACAAAATCCCCGAAAAGGCTTACAATCCCCAAAACTAAGACCACGCGAAGACCACTCGACAACGCTACCCTCCTTTACTAAGCCAACATAATGGCCCTACCTAAGGATTCCTCACAAAGCCCTAAGATGCCTACTGCAGGTCTATTATCTGCAACATGTGGGGGTTCAGGACGGCGACGAAGCCGTCTCTACCATCGATGAACCTCATCTCGGAGCGTCGACTCTTCATCAAGTCTCTTATGGTGCTCGAAACATATCCAGTGATGCCTCTCGACTCTATGAGTACGGGTTCATAGTATCGCCAACGCACCATATCCTTCTTCTCAGCCACATATGACGCGGCGGCCAGCGTAGGTCCTCTAGTAGGAGAGTTTAGAAGTATGCAGAGGTCTAGAGCGGATTTGACGAAGGGCTTGGACTCTGAGAAGACTCGGGCCATGGCCCTCGGCGCCTCTTCATATCCAACTCCCTCGAGACGCCTCACCAGATATTTCAAGTATATGTGCGAGTCTGTGTAGAGCTTGTAGTCGCTGAGACCCAGCTCCGCCGCCAGCCGTTCCTTCAGGACCCCGCCGTTGTGTGAGAGGTAGAGCTCGGCCAGTTCGGGGCCGCTATCCGTAGTTATTAAGAGCTCCTCTCTGAAGGGGTGGGCTGCAACCCCTCCCCTAGGCTCCCCCCGCGTCCTCCTAGCGTGTAGTATGATGGCCGCCTCCTCAACTCCGGCCTCAATAACTCTTGTGAGCCGCTCAACCGAGTCGCCCAGGGCCTCGAGGTTAGCCTCACAGGCCTCTTCACCACTCAGGAATGGCTCGGCGTCAAACCTCTCATAGATAACCCTCCAAAGACCGCCTCTCCTTAGAGCCGCTACATAGCCATATCCATGGCAATGCCTCCCATCACCTGCAATCTCCCGAAGGTATGGGTCATCCCTGGAGGCCTCAGCTAGAAGCCAGAGAACCTCCCTGGCCTGTTCTGAAGCCTCGCCGCGAAAGCTCAACGAAACCATCCTACACATACCCCCGACCGCGAGACACCGCTAATTAAATATTTCCCAATAGACCACGGTGAGCGCCCATTTCCGTCAAGCAAATGGCGCCAAGGCATAAAAACTGGCCTCCCGACGATTAAGGACGCGAGAACCCGTACTTGACGCCTATCGGAGCTCCACACAAGCCTCTTGGAAAACTAATAACCCGTCTCACGACTCGATGCGGCGAGGGGGGACGGGGGAGATGGGTAGGATTTCAGTCTCTGATACGCGGGATTATTTTCTGATGGATGGTGAGAGATTCTTCTACCTCGCGGATACATGGTGGAGCGGCTTTACCAACCCAACCCTCAGCGAGTGTAGGTATTACCTTGATTACAGGAGGATGCAGGGCTTCAATGCTCTTCAGATAAACATCTTTCCTCAGCATGATAGAAGTGAGTCGGCAAATTATGTCGAGCCATTTGAGGCCTCCCCGGACGGCGGATGGAACTTCCACAGAAGAAACGAGGAGTATTTCGACAGAGCGGAGAGGATCGTGGAGATGATGGTGGAGAGAGGCTTCACGCCGGCCCTTGTGGTTTTGTGGTGCAACTACGTTAAGGGCACGTGGGGCTCAAAGATAAGCCCGAAGCGGATAATTCCGCTGGAGTATCTCGAGGAGTATGTATCCTATGTCGCCGAGAGATTCGGGAAATATGAGCCGATATTCATAGTGAGCGGAGACACGAACTTCGAGGAGGAGAGCTCGATAACATACTACAAAACCGCGCTGGACATCATCAAGAGGATGTGCCCGAGCTCTCTGACAACCATGCACCTTATGGGTGGGTTATGGGAGGTTCCCGATGTATTCGTGAAATCGCCCAACCTCGACTTCTACATGTATCAGTCGGGACATGCTGGGGAGCATCAGAGTCTATCCTACGAGCTCGCGGAGAAGTTCTACAAGATGCCCGTCAAGAGGCCGATAGTGAACGGCGAGCCCTGCTACGAGGGGCACTCGCATGGTGGAAGATATGGCAGGTTTGGAAGGTTCGATGTTAGGAAGGCGATATGGCAGAGCCTGCTTTCAGGGGCCAAGGCCGGCACAGCGTACGGCGCTCACGGTGTATGGTCTTGGCATGAGAGGGGGAGGGTTTTCTGGGGTGAGAGATTCTCCGGGACGCCGTATGACTGGCGCGCCGCGTTGAGGTTCCCCGGCGCCTTCGATGCATCCTTCGCCAAGTGGGTCTTCGAGAGATACGACCTGTTCGATATAGAGCCGGCGAATGAGAAGCTTCTGAACCAGACGCCAGAGATAAGGGTCTCCGAGGGGAGGGATAAGATTGTCGTGTACGTGCCGTTCGGCTGTGATGTTAGGCTGAGGATGGATGGGGTGTCGTGTAGATGGGAGGGGGTTGAGCTGGAGTCGAGGAGAGTCTTTAAACCTGCGGCGAGGCTCGAGGGGGACTGCACCGTGCTGGAGATGCCGGGGTTCAACAGCGACGTGCTCTTCATAGGGTTTAAGTCCTGAAAGGACATCGAAGCCTAGAGTCACGCCGACTCTTCTCGAGAGAACCGGCGGAGATAGCTCTCTATGCCGGGCTTCCTCTTCAGGCTTTGCTCGGTCATCTTCTTGACCTTGCCGTAGATTTTCGTCCCGAAAAATGGGTGGTCGAAGGCACCGAAGCACCAGCCCACGCCGTCGAGAGCATATTTATCGTTCAGGTAGCAGGCGTATTCAAAGGCGGTGCTGGGATGTTCGGTCCACTCTATTAACCTCTTGCACCAATACATTCTCATATAATAAGGGCTCCCTCTGAGCTGCGTTCCAGTATTTGTCATGGGTCTCAGCCTTCTGGCTGTGAAGGGCAACCCTCTCGGGTCTAATGAATCTGGGAGTACTTAACATTCAGGGGGACCGTCTTGAAGCCTGCTCATAAACCACCCTTTAACCACCCGAACGTGTCCGAAATAAGTCCCCTTTTTTGGATTAATCGTTATGTTGTTTTTCTCCTCGAGATCAAGTATGTGACAATTAAAGCCGCGATGAAGAGGCTTATCAGGTTGAACCCCTTGAGCGGGTGGCCCGCGAACCATAAGGCCCCTATACCATTGGGGATGCCGAGCCATGCGAGGAATCTCCCCAACATGTTGAAGGTCGGAGCCAAAGGTATCGTCACAGCGTAGAGGTAGAGTAACCCGATCCTCTTAGTTCCATAAATCGAGGCGCCGAAGACGGATAATATGAGAAGCCAAGATATCCCGACGTGATACCAGCTACCCGGGCTTAGATGCGCATTTTCAAGCCCCCGCGGTGTCCCTTTCACCGGCGCCGTGCCTAAGTATACTTCTGGATAGGGCCCCGGATACGGAGCACCTTCAGGCTGCTTGTAAGTCACGGTGACGTCTGGAGAAGTATTCCACGTCAACGCGATGAAGGCCCCGACGCCGATCAGAATGGCCAGACCGGCGAAGCAGACGGTTAAGGCTATCCTAAACGCTGTGGAGGGTTTTCCTTCATTAGCTTGACTTTCTACCCCGCTCTGCGAGTAGATACCCATCGCCGCGGGAATTGCTAGAAGGATTAAGAGGTAATAGATGCCAGCTGGAATAACCCAAACTATGCTCGGCAGCCCAGCCAGATTAAAGGCCAGTAAGCCGACAACCGTTAGTGGTAGAGCTATTTGCATCAACCTGTATCCAAGGTTCTGTATGCTGGCTCTCACACGTAGAGCACTCATCATGATGAGAATTAACATGCTGCTCGAGGCTAAGAGAGCCGTGTGGTCGTGTAGCTGAACAAGGGCCGCGGGTGATATGGGTTGATGGAACACCTTGAATACAGCGTTTATCGCTATTCCAACTATGACGGAGAAGGCTATTACAAGAGTTGGAATCAGGAATATCCTCCGAGGAACCTCGATGTCTGAGAGGAAGTCATACTTGGACTTCGATGGCTCCTTCGCGGATATTACTGGAAGGTTTATTCCCGAAGCCGAGAGGCCGACGATCCCTAAAGCCACAAACCCTAACAGCTCAAGCACCGCGGCAATGACGCCAATCAGTGGAAGTTCATAATATGTTCCTGGAAGTGCGGGATATTCTAACCTCCAGATAGCGGGTCCGCCTATCTCATAGTACGTCGCCAGAACACCTATCCAGACCGTTGGGCCTATAAAGGTGCCGGCAATTATCAGCTTCTTGGCCCACGATTTTAGCTGTAGGCTGGGCAGCACCATCGCGGCTATCAGTATGAGGACTGACCACCATGAGGTGTGGGCGTGGCCGACCTTCTCCCACTCAGGCACTGGCCGCCCCCATGCCGCGGCTGTCCATATCCCCAGCATCCCGACCAGAGTCCCCGTCGCAATAGCGATTGTCGCCGCAACAAACATCGGCAAATTTAGGCCAAGACGCAAAGTCTTCTCCATGAGAACCTTCAATAGAGGAAATCATCATTGCTGTATAAAAAACTTAATAAAATATAATTGAAAAAGGCATAAATAGCTATTTACTTGCATAGACCATATATCGAGTGAGGCTCTTCAAACATATTGTATCAGGTAAGCCCTGTCAAGGCTTTGTGAAAAATGCGTGTGCTCCGGCCGGGATTTGAACCCGGGTCTCGGGCTCGAGAGGCCCGCATACTTGACCGGACTATACTACCGGAGCTCCCAGCTGGTCGCGTAGAGATGATGGGTGTGGAGATATTTTAAATTGAGTCTGCTCTTTACGGAGGCTATAGTGTTGCTGGTTTGTCGTGTTTGACCCAGTCGGGATAGGTGTATTCTTCCGCCCGGTATTCTGGCCTGTATGGTTTTATGTCGATGACTGGTGTTTCGTTGTAGAGGTCTAGGCCTTCTACGTATAGTATGTTGCCCTGTATCTTTACCAGCTTTACGAGTGTGAGGCCTATCGGGTTCGGCCTGGCCGGTGAGTCTGTAGCGAAGACGCCGAGTGTAGGAACCTCCTCTTCTCTTAGCCCCAGCCTGAGGAGCCTCCTAGGCTTCACCTTCAGGAGACCCCTGCTATCCTGGGAGATTTTATGCAGTATGGATATTATGAATATGTGCGAGTAGTTTTGGAGGCCGTCCAAGGCCTCCACATACTCTGAGAGGATCTCTATGCGCCCCGCAACAGCTCCCGCGTTCGCCTTCACGTATTCGTCGTCTGCATCCACACTCACATATCCTACAACTCTTAAATTCACGGCCTAGAGTTGGCTGGGCCCCGGATTTAATCTAGCCTACCCGCACACCGGTTCCGGATTACCGCTTATGTGTGGAAAGGTTTTATTTCCGCAGCGACGCCCCCCTTCTAGGACTTGAGGATCACCGGTGTGGGTTGCGAGGTTTTAGAGTTTACCGAGTTTTATGAGAGAGATGCCTTGGCGGTTGTTGGTGGTGCCGAGCACCCCATGGAGGTCTGCCTAGTCCGTGCCGAGACCGCTGACGGCATGGTTGGGTTTGGCGAGGCGATAGGCTACGGTTCTCCTGAGAGCGTCATGGTTACCGTCAACAGCGTCTTGAGCCGTATAGTTCGGGGCGAGGACTCCTCAAACATCTGGTATCTCTGGGACAAGATGTACAGGGCCACGTTCAGGCTTGGGAGGAGGGGGATAGTGGTCTCCGCGATGAGCGGGGTCGACATCGCCCTCTGGGACCTGGCAGGTAAGGAGCTGGGTGCGCCGATCTACAGGCTGCTTGGCGGAAACCGGAGGCGGATGAGGGGCTACATAACTGGCGGATACTACAGGCCGGACAAGGACATTCCGAGGCTGATTGAGGAGGTTGAGGGATATGTCAGAAGCGGCTTCAAGACTGTCAAGATCAAGGTTGGAGGCCTGAGCATAGAGGAGGACCTCAAGCGCCTCTCAGCTCTCAGGGAGAGGTTCGGCGAAAAGCTTGAGATAGCTGTAGACGCCAACAACGTCTACGACTTCAACCAGGCCCTCAAAATTGGCAGGGGACTCGAAAGGCTGGGAATAATTTTCTTCGAGGAGCCCCTGTCAACCGATTACCCTGAGCTGAGTGCCAGGCTCGCGGCGCAGCTTGACGTTCCGATTGCGGGCTACGAGACTGCCTTCACGATACACGAGTTCCGGGAGCTCATCTCGAGGTATGCAGTGGATATTGTTCAGGCCGACGCCGCTTGGAATGGAGGGATAACCGAGATGGTCAGGATCGGAGTGCTCGCAAGGTCTTACGGTTTGCCACTCATCCCACACTACTCTGCAGGCGGTATAGGGTTTGTCGCAAGCCTTCACGCAGCCCTCACAATCGACTCACCCCTCATCGAGTACCACCTCAGGCCCAACCCCCTCAGAGAGGCTTTAGCTGGAGAGGCCATCAAACATTCCGAAGGATATTTCGAGCCGCCACTCAAACCGGGCCTAGGAGTGGCGATCCGGGAAGAGGAGATAGAAAAGTTCAAGAGGAGTAGGCGCTGACCTTAAGAGCCAGAGCGACGGATTGGGTGATGTATGGCCTCTGGAAGCTACATGATCAGGGAGATTCGCGAAGGGCCTGCTGCTTTTCGAGAGACACTCGGGGCTCTGGGCGACATCGACTCTCTATCCGGCGAGATAGTCTCGAGGTATAGACGCATAGTAACATGTAGTAGCGGCACCTCACACCACGCAGGCCTCTCCCTCAGCTACGCCGCCTCCAGGCTCGCAGAGGTCGAGTCATTCTCCACGCTCTCCAGCGAATACTCCGAGCACGTCCACAACTTCCTCCGCAGAGACCATCTAATGATAGCTATCTCGCAGTCAGGCGAGTCGGTTGACACTTTGAGGGCTGCGAGGCTTGCTTCGGAGAAGGGGGTTGATGTCTTAGCGATAAGTGGGAGCCGCGGAAGCTCGTTGGGGTCTCTTGCAAGATATTTTGTTGAGGCTCGTAGTGGTGTTGAGAGGGCCGTTCCTGCCACTAAGAGTTTTATGGCTCAGCTGGCGGCCGCTTATTCTCTGGCGCTTGGCCTGGCCACTGCTCGGGGTATTGGGGGGGAGCTTGAGGAGGCGCGCAAAGAGCTGAGCCGGCAGCCTCAGGTCCTCCAACAGGCTATTGAGCTTTTGGAGCCTTTTGCGGAAAGGCTCTCCAAGGAGCTCTCAGGCAAAGAGCATGTTTTCGTCCTCGGCTACGGCCCCTCATACATCGCTGCCCTCGAGGCCGCCCTCAAGCTCAAAGAGACATGCAGATTACACGCAGAGGCCTACTCCGTCCGCGAGTTTAGGCATGGCCCCATCTCGCTCTTAAGCAGCCATGCGGCATGCGTGCTCATTATCCCCCCAGAACCTGGAGACACGCTCGAGATCTTCGATAAGGTCGCCTCGACTGCGAGGTCTGCAGGTGCTCTCACGATAATTCTCTCCCACCTTGAATGGGCTGGGCTTGCCTCCGACATCCTGCTGCCTATGACCAAGCACGTTTTCGCGTCGGCGGTGGAGGTTGTATTATTCCAGCTACTCGCCTATTATACCGCACTCGAGAAGTCGCTTGACCCTGATAGCCCTCCACTTCTCTCTAAAATAGTGAGACAGCCTTAAATGATTGGGCTCCTGCACCACT
This sequence comes from Thermoproteota archaeon, assembly GCA_030550155.1. GTDB lineage: Archaea > Thermoproteota > Nitrososphaeria_A > Caldarchaeales > Calditenuaceae > HRBIN02. The sequence goes on along the minus strand of JAUQPZ010000004.1, from coordinate 26,952 downwards.
TGTAGTGCTTTATTTCTTCTCCGTGAATGCAGGTGTCGGGATAGTTTAGAGCGTGGCACATCGACGTTATCGTCCTCCTGTCGAGAAGGTTGTCGAGCTTCTGGGCCTCGTTGCATGCGAGGGCTGCCGAGATTTTGAGAACTCTGTGCAGATAGGTCTCGATTACCCTGTGATTATGTATGAGCTGCTCAGCCAGCATTTCTCCCCGCCTAGTTAGGATTATCGAGCGCCAAGGGTCGCGGACTAGAAGCCCCTTCTCCTCAAGCCTCTTAATCACATCCACTACACTCGACTCCTTGACGCCAAACTTAGCTGCCAAGGCGCTAGTCCCTGTTCTCCTTAACCCTCTCATCTTCAACAGGGTAATCAGGTAGGTAGCCTCGTGCTGGCTCAGAGTATTCCTGTGCTTGACCATTCCGTTCCAAAGTTAGGAGATATCTCCTCTATAATTACTAGACCTCTGATGCTGGGGGCTCAACTATCCTCGAGTCTATGAGTGTGCTCAGAATCTTTCTGGACCTAGATATTATCTCGCCAGCCCTCTCGAGCTCCTCGCGATAACTCGTCTTACGCCGGGCCACGCCCTGCCGCGAGAGCGTGTCGGCCACGGCCGCCGCGACCAGCGGATAAACAGACCACTCCTCCATCGTGGGTATGATATAGTTGGCTGTGAGCCCTTTCTCCTCTGCAAACCTTGCAAGCTCCACGGAGGCGGCAATCATGGCCTCGTAGGATATTCGGCGGGCGTGGCAGTCGAGGGCTCCGCGGAAGACTGAAGGGAAGATTAGACTATTATTCACCTGGTTTGGAAAGTCGCTTCTACCGGTAGCTACTATTGCGGCGCCGGCCCTCTTCGCCTCCCAAGGCCAGATCTCCGGCACAGGGTTTGCGAGCGCGAAGACTATGGGGTCCTTCTCCATTAGCTCGATATCTTCAGGCTTAACTACGCCGGGACCAGGGGTTGAGGCCGCGATTAAGACGTCGGCGCCCGCGAGGGCCTCTTTGAGGCCGCCCTTCACCTTTTCCCTGTTGGTCTTGATGGCTATCTCATATTTCCAGCGGTTCTTGATCATCATCGTGTCCATGTCCTCCCTCTCAGAGTGGAGGATACCACCCCTGTCAACTAGAATCATCTTTCCAGGGTCGAGGCCGTACTTTTCCAGTAGTATGCTTGTGGCTATGTTTGCTGCTCCGGCTCCGAGGAGCACGATTCTCGTGTCGCGGGTTGAGCGGCCAGTGAGTTTCAAGGCGTTGATGAGGGCGGCTAGGGTGGAGGCCGCTGTCCCTAACTGGTCGTCATGCCAGACGGGGATCTCTAGGTCCGCCATTAGCCTCTCAAGTATGTAGAAGCAATCAGGCGATTGGATATCCTCTAGGTTGAGGCCTCCAAACGTGGGTTCCAGCGCCTTAGCGACCTGTATGAAGTGTTCCGGTGTATCAGCCTTCACCGTTATAGGTATCGCGTCAACACCGCCCAGATACTTGAAGATGAGCGCCTTGCCCTCCATGACGGGGAGAGCGGCCTCGGGGCCTATGTTTCCGAGGCCCAGTACCCGTGTCCCATTAGTTATCACGGCAATTGTGTTCCACCTGTTCGTGAGGCTGAAGGCCTCGTCTCTGTCCTTCACAATCTCCCTACAGACCTCAGCCACCCCCGGGGTATACCAGATCGCGAAGTCTTGAAGCCCCTTTATGGGCACCTTGGGATGGACCTCAACTTTTCCGCCATAGAGTCTTGAATATTTTACGGCGAGCTCGCCAAGGTCCAAAAACACATCACCGATAAGAGTATGCGCTGCAAGTAATAATGTCTTTCTCTCAAAGTTTTTCGATATTTCTACATCTATGCTTTAAAATGTGTGTCTTTGAGCTCCATGTTGCGTAGTCATGATACCCTGTAACAGCCGATACGGTGTTTCATGCGAGCGGGTGTGGCTCCGACTATATGCTCGTGTCCCAGCCTCACACGCGGCCTTTTACCACGGTGTTCCTGATCGTGCCCACGCCCTCCACCTCCACCTCCACTACGTCGTTGACCTTCAGGAGCCTCGGTTCAGGTTTGGCGAAGATTCCGACACCCGCGGGCGTTCCAGTAGCTATAACGTCGCCGGGCTCAAGCGTCATAACCATGCTGATGAATGAGACGAGACGGTTGACGCCGAAGATCATGTTTTTCGTGTTCGAGTCCTGTCTTGTCTCGCCGTTTACCCTAGAGGCTATTCTAAGGTTTTGCGGGTCTCTGATCTCGTCGCGCGTGACTATCCAAGGCCCCATCGGGGCGAATGTGTCGAAGGACTTGCCCCGGGTCCACTGTTTATCCTTGAACTGGAGGTTTCTGGCAGAGATATCGTTGAAGGCCGCGTATCCGCAGATATATTCTTGGGCCTCCTCAGGCTTCACGCCCCTGCACCTCCTCCCGATGACTACTGCTAGCTCCGCCTCGTAGTCGAGCTGCGTAACTATGGAGGGATATTCCACCGGGTCGTAAGGGCCGGTAAGCGCCGTGTGAGGCTTCATGAATATTATGGGCTCGTCGGGCACCTCCGCCTTCGACTCCTCGGCGTGGTCCCTATAGTTCAGCCCAATACACAATACCTTCGGCTTATTATCCGTCGGGGCAAGCAACCCGACTTGGCTGAGATGCAGCGCCCGCGGAACCCTCTTAGACGCCTCGAGAATCAGTTCCCGAAAATCCTTCTCACCGACCAGCCTCTCGATAAAGTCGGAGAAGTAGGGAGGAAGCGCAAATCCCGCGGCCTCCTCGATCTCCTCTCTCGTCAGGATATATTCGCCCTCAACGAAGCCATAAGTCGTCAGCTCCCCCACCCTAAGACGAGCCAACCTCATGTAGCACCACACCAGACAGCAATAGCCCCTTAAAGCCATGCTTTAACGTTTGCCGCCTCAACCCAGAGTTAGAAAACAATTAAATGGAGCCTCTCTACCTCGAGACAGTGAGGGGGGCCGTAGCCTAGCAAGGTAGGGCGCCGGGCTCCAGATCTGGTTCAGAAGCGCTGGCACAGAAGAAACCCGGAGGTCGCCGGTTCAAATCCGGCCGGCCCCAGCCCGATATCAAATTAATTAGAAGCCTTTAAGCGCGGTTTGACGTGGTCGCGCAGACACCTGTAAAGGCTGTGCTTCACATATTTACCGAGTCGGGGAAGCTCGAGGATGTTTGTGAGCAGTTAGCGAGGCTTCCTCAGACTGTTGACGTTTACGAAGTGACTGGCGAGTATGACGTTATAGTGGTTGTCGCCGTCTCGAATGTAGAGGAGTTGAGGAGCTTTATCTCTAAGATTCTCTCACAGGTGGACGGGATTAAGAGTTCTGTTACGTCCGTGATACTCCACACCCATAAGAGGAACGGCGTAGCCACTTGGGAGTAAATAACGCTCAGTAGTCTTAGCTGGGCTTGCGCAGGAGCATAATCTTCGCGGGATACTTCAAGAGCACAGAATGCATCTTAGACTCAAACAAAGACTCCTTCTCCAAGACTACCTTCTCAAACCTCCTAACCAGCAGAACTATGAAGTCCGAGTCCCCGCTCTCGGCCTCGTGCCCAATTAGGACATCATAGTGGCCTATTTTCACTTCCGCGCTTGCCTCGAAGCCGTCGGAGCTCACCTTCCTACGAATCTGCTCCATGTTTTCCTGTGCCTCCCTGAAGGCTTCTTCAACATCTTCCTCGAGCTCAGGGTCAACTATGGAGAGCAGCTTTATCGAGAATCGATTGTCGAGCGAGTGTCTGAGGATCTCTCTCACGGTCTCGGGATCTTCGCGAGGCCTTACTAGGACTGTGAGGCGCATTCTATAGCCGGCCGGAACTGCGAGGGCATATTCCTCAACGCTTCTCAGAGGCCTCTTCAGCACAGCCCGTCTGTAAACGTAGAAGGCTACAACGCCTACGCCCATCCAGGCTATTCCCAGAACCCTCCCGACGGGGTGTAGCAGCATGAAGAGGATGAATATTGCGGAAACTATCAATAGGCCTATGAGTCCTATGAGGGGTATTTCGTAGTCCCTGCCCCTTATTGCCAGATGCATAGTTGGTCTCAGCTTCCAAGGCCGATAGACCATTGGCTCCTTGTTCCTCAGGATAATGAGCGAGAGGAGGAGCATGATGTAGCTCAGCGAGGCGCCGAAGTTGTAAAGGCTCGCCAGCAGCGGTATATCTCCCGGAAGGGCGAGGAGTATCCCTATGACGCCGAAGAAGATTATCGCGCGTGTAGGAGTCCCGTATCTTGCGTGGATGGCGTATAGCCACCTAGGGAGGAGGCCGAGCTTCCCCATGCTGGAGGCCAGCCTCGAGACGCCTATTATTCCCGTGTTGGAGGAGACCATGCAGAGGATTATCGCAGTCAGCGAGACCAGTATGGCGAGTTCAGAGCCGAGGATGGGATAGTGGGCGACAAGTGCGGCAACGGGGTTCTGGATAGCGTCCGCAATGACCCTCCAATCCGTTGTGCCGAGAGCTATCGAGCTGAACAGCAGGACGAAGAGCGGGACCATGACAGCGCAGAGTATCGTCGCCCTCGGAATCCATCGATGAGGCCTCCGCGTCTCCTCAGCAGCCTGGGCAATCGACTCGACGCCGATATAGGATGCCATAGCTATCGTGAGGCCGTATAGAAAGTTGCTCTCAGCGATGCTGAGGCCCGGGAGGTACGCCACCTCCTCCTGGGGCGCGGGGTTGCCTACGATGAGCAGCTGGGAGGAGAATCTGGCCGGGTCGAAGACTGTCAGGAATCCGACGACCACTATAATAGCCTCAACCGCCAGCCCGAAGGCGACTATCCCCGCGTTCATCTCGGCGGAATACTTTATCCCAAAATAGTTTATCACGACCAGAAGCAGAACTATCGCAGCGGCTATGAGGCCCAGACTTCCAAGGGTCAAGGACCCCAGCTGCAGAGATACTCCCTCGACACCCCTCACCAGATATTTGAAGTAGCCCGCAGCGGCCGTCGCGAAAAGCGAGGAGCAGAGGACGTAGTCGAGAAGTATAGCCCAGCCAGCGATGAAACTTGTAAGGGTGTTCCAAGATCTCAGGGCATAGACCTGTACTCCGCCCGCGTAGGGGTAGGCCGGCGCCAGCTCGGCATACGCGAGGCTAATCGCCACATACGCTATAGCCGTTACAGCAAATGCTATAAAGGAGGCCCCGCCGGCGTAGAGCATCACAACCCCCAGCCCTATAAATACGTCTGCCCCTACGTCGCCGAACCCCATCGAGAAGGCGCTGAACCAGCCTATCTCGCGCTTGAGCTTGGTCTCGGTGGAGGCCCCCAAACCCGGCTATCAAGCCGATACTCGATATTCTGATGATAATAATCTATGCCTTTTAAGCTGCTGAAGCACTTAAATAAACCCTCTAAAAAGAGAGAAAGCGAATCGACATCGCGTTCAAGTTAAATAGGGCCGCCGTCCCCACGCTGGGCTCAAGGCCGATGCTTTCCTGAATCCTGGTCTGCCTCTGCCAAGAGCCGCTGTTGACCAGCTGCACGCCCTTATACGTTGTAAAGGCCGCGACGTGCGTATGACCGAGACAGAGTAGGTCAGGAGGCTCAGGTATCGACAGGTAGTCGGTCCGCGTAGGTAGTAGCGGGGTGACCACGCCCATCGCAGGCGCCAGATGCCTGGACTTGAGCAGCAGCTCCATCATCTCTCCAGACCTCTCGCGCAGGGTCGAGTAGCTGAACCTCGTGCCGGCCTGTATGATGTCGTCCAGCGTCTGGCCGTGGAATGCTAGTATCCTGATGCCGCCGACTCTAATCCAGGCAGGGTTCCCCGCGTAAACCAGCTCTCTGCCTTGGCTGAGTATCTGCCTATACCTTGCCTGTATGGGTGGCTGGGGGAGCGCCCTCCTACAGGGCTCATGGTTTCCGGGGACATAGATTACCTTAAGGCGCTCAGGGATTCCTGAAATCAGCTTCGCGGCCTCAGCGAACTGGTCGGCATAGGACATTAGGCTCAGTTCAGATTCCTGCCCCGGGTAGACGTAGACTCCGTCGACGAGGTCCCCATTGATTATCATGAGGACCGTCTTCTCCGCCTCGTTCTCGGAGCCGCGCAACCAGTCTATGAGCTCTCTGAACTTTTCCGCCGCATGTCTCCTGCTACCGACATGTATGTCAGAGATTATGCAGACGTTTACGTCGGGGCCTCTCCATGTCTGCCTCCTGCTGGGGATGTCGGGCAGATAGACGTCACTGGCTATGAGCAGCCCCTTCCGCGCCCTCGCACGGAAGACGACGACCATGTCTTGGAGGAGGTACTCCGTCTTCTCGGCTAACGCTCTATCGCGTGTAGGTACGAATATGTTCCAGACATCGACGGGGTCCTCCATCTCTATGAGAAAATGCGTGTCCCGCCTCCTGATGCTCAGGACCATGCCCACAACGTACCCCTCGCCACCCTCCTTCATCAGCTCCCTGACCGGCCTGAAGCTGAGGCCCCGTCCCTCAAACACTCTTCTAATTGACTGGAACCTTGATAGCAGGTAGAGCCTCTGCTCCTCCGCCACGCCCTCTATCATCAAGTCCTCGTAGGTCGGAGACTCCACGACAACCTCGGGGATAGACTCCCCAACACTTTTCTCGGCTTCCTTCACCCTGCTGCTGAGGAAGAGGCCGAGGAGGGACTCGTCGATAATAACCTGGTTAATCCTCTTCTCGTCGAGCCAAGCCAGGAACTCGTCCAGAAGTGTCTGAGGGTTCTCGACCTTAATTAGCCTGTTTAGGGTCTCTGCTGTTAGCTGGTAGCCACGCTCGATGGCTCTAGAGGCAAGCCTCTTAGCGGCCTCGCTCACTCCCATCGCTACCCATCATCGCTATGTTCTGGTCCAAGAGATGTGAGAGGAGCTCATCACGCTCCAAGGCCTGCCTAACTTCGTCCGCAGCGATCTTCAGCGAGATACGCCTTGTCCTTCCGTAGCGGCCGTAGCTCACGACGTTGCTCGAGAGGACGCCCAACATGTCTAGCTCCGAGATAAGTGTGCTAACCCGTCTATCTGTGAGGGGTTCGAGGCCGAGGTGACTACATAGCTCCCTATATATCTGATAGATCATCCCCGATGTTATCTTGCTGCTGGACTTTGTGTAGGCGTGGTAGACCGCGAGTAGAACCATCCTGCCATGCAGTGGTAGCGTGGTCAGCGCCTCGTAGACGCGGCCCTGCTCAATCACGCCCATAGCCATCCTTACATGCTGCTCCTCAACCCTCTCAGCCATATTCCTTTCCGCGATCTCAGCTGCAACCCTCAGAAGATCGAGGGCCCGTCTAGCGTCTCCATGCTCAGCCGCTGCCAAGGCTGCGCATAGGTTAATGGTTGAGTCGGGGACTACTCCCCCGTGGAAGGCCAGCCTAGCCCTCTCACTCAGAATATCGACGAGCTCGATGGCGGTGTACGGGTGAAAGACGATCTCCTCCTCGCTGAGGCTGCTCAGGACCCTGGGGTCAAGCATCTCCTTAAACATGAGGTCGTTTGAGACGCCTATGAGGGAGAGGCCGCTGCTCTCGAGGCCCTCGTTAATCCTTGTGAGCTCGTATAGCAAAGCGTCCCCGAAGCCCTTGACCAAGACATCGATCTCGTCCAAGCAAACCATAAGGAGGGCGGAAGAGGAGGCTAGGCCTCTTCGAAACCTGTTGAAGACCTCACCCTTCGACAACCCCGTAAACGGGACCTTGACTCCGACAGAGTCGCAGAGCTCGGTCAACACTCTATACTCTGTGCCGGCGATTCTGCAGTTAATGTATACGAAGCGGAGGGGGATTCCGAGTCTCGCGGCCTCCTCGCCGAATCTTTTAAAGACGTGCTTGACGACGGCGGTCTTACCTGTCCCTGTTTTCCCGTAGATGAAGACGTTGCTGGGCCTGTGCAAGGATAGGCCGGTCGAGACTATCTCTCCCAGCCTCTTAATGTGCTCCCACCTATGCGGCAGGTTCCCCGGAATATAGTCAGCCCTCAACACCTCTCGGTCCTTAAAAATGCGTGAAGCAGCCGAGATCTTGGAGAGCAGGTCGCCAAGAGGATCACCCCCTAGTTTCAATTGAAAGTCAGCCACAATAACTGTAGCCCTTAGAGAGGAATTAACGATGGCTTGTAGAAAAGATCATACCTTATTATCAACTATTTATTTTATTATTTATTTTCAGCCTCCGTTTGTGTTGATTTTAGTTAATTTCCATCCGAAAAGCTGGGGTGGGGGAGGAATTTACGAATTCCCTATACAGTCCTCGTCAAGAATCCATGTTCATTCGTTGGCCTGAAGACTCTTAAACGTCTTCAGAGTCCTAGAAACCCGTTATCCACCCTTTTCACTGTGAAGCCACCCTATTCTTCATTGAACCCCTTAGCTTCCAGTGGAGCCTGTGGAAACCGTGAAGCCACCTTTCACCACAGCCTTCACCTATGTATGGGGGGTTTGGGCAGCGGGGCCGGGGTCAGGGGAAAATCCCTGGGAATCTATTCTTTTTCTGCAACAACCAGCAATACCGAGAAAACGTCAGAGTATTGTTTCTCCACATGTATGGCTCATACTTGGCGTATTGAGGGGAGGTGCCCAGGCATGTTCAGGGTATTATTTCACTCTTCACAGCTTCACCCGACTCGCCTCCACTCTTCACATCGGTTGGGGCTCCCTGTGAAGTTAAGAAAAACGTTATATCGGCTGGTTGTGCTTGATATCCCGTGGTTCAGGCGTTTGTCTTGATTCGGGCGAGGGCTGGGAAGGCCTCGAGTGTGGCTGAGGGTGTCGGCAAGCTAGCCGGCTGCAAAATGGCGTGCATGGTGACTGGTAGGTACGATGTGATCGTTCTTATCGAGGCGGCTGACCTGAAGAGCCTGGCCGAGACCATCCTGTCCAAGATACACACCATAGAGGGAGTTGAGAGCACCGAGACCGCGATAGTGGTTTAAGGAGACTCCACCCAGATGGCTAGATTTATTTTTTGCAACATCTGTAGCGGCTTTAGGGGCCGTGGTCGAGCATGGTCCAAGATGCCTGGCTTGGGCCCAGGAGGTCGTGGGTTCAAATCCCACCGGCCCCACACCGTCTCGCATTAACCGAGCCATAGGGTGTAAACTTTTTGTATCAAGGAGCGCTGCTCAGGCCTGTGAACGAGGAATTTGTCTGGGTTAGAGGGCCGCGTGGAAAGCTTGCCAGCATGGTTCACATCCCTCAAAAAACCCCCGCGCCCGCCCTCATAATGTGTCACGGGTTTACCGGGAATAGGGTGGAGGCTCACCGCCTCTTCGTCAGGGCTGCGAGGGAGTTTTGTAGGAGAGGTCTCTTGGTTGTGCGCTTCGACTTTTGGGGGTCGGGTGAGAGCGAGGGCGAGTTCCACGAGATGACTCTGACTAGCGAGGTTGAGGACCTTGGCAGCGTGCTGGACTATGTCTCTGGTAGGCCTGAAGTTGATGGAGGTAAGATTGGCGTCTTAGGCCTCAGCATGGGTGGTGCTGTCTCTCTGATTAGGGCCTCGCGCGATCCCAGGATAAGGTTCGTCTGCACATGGAGCGCACCCGCAGACTTTCTGATGCTGGCGGAGCATGTGAAGACACTATACAGGGAGGCCTTAGTGTCCGGAGAATACGTCGATCTCCCGTCAGGATACAGGGTAACGAGCCGATTCATACAGGATGTCTTGTCATACAATATCGTGGAGTGCGTCTCTAAGATTTCTCCGAGGCCGCTTCTAGTGGTGCACGGAGCCAAAGACGACATTGTCCCCTTGACGCATTCGGAGGCCATATACAAATCCGCAGGAGAGCCCCGGGAGAGAGTGGTGATAGAGGGCGGGGACCACACTTTTACAGGCCTGGATACGGAGTGGAAGGCGATAACCTCCACCGCCGACTGGCTTGAGAGAACCCTGAAGCGGATATAGCCCGTGCCCGGGGAGGCCGTCCAGCCCTTCTGCATAGACCCTTAACAACCTCCATTAACCCTGCATATTTGTAGGCGTGTCCGGCGAGAGATTCATGGGCATAGACCTGACAGCCTCCTCCCAGCGGCCCTCCTCGGTATGCCTGCTCACAAAGGGCTTCCGCCTAACATTCCATGAAGCCAGACTCGACGATGAGGTGGTGGAGCTGGCAGTCAAGTATTCACCGGCCTGCGTGGCGGTCGACGCACCCCTATCGTATCCGTCAGGAGTCGCCGGCCCTGGGGTCAGGCTCTGTGAGAGAGAGGCTAGAGGAATGGGTATCAGACTCTTTCCCGTCTCTTTCGGAGCGATGAGGCTTTTGACCGAGAGAGGTATGGGTATTGCTTCGCGGCTTAGGGCCCTTGGCTTCGAGGTTATTGAGACTTTTCCGAGCGGCGCTCAGAGGATGCTGGGGGTTTGGCGTGGGGGGCGGAGGAGCGCGGCCTCGCTTGCGGAGCGGTTGAGAAAGAGGCTGGGTCTGAGACTGCCTGAGAAGCCCACGCTAGACATGGTTGACGCAGCGACCTGCGCGTACGTTGCGCTTCTATATGTGAGGGGAATGTGCGTTGTGCTTGGAGACCGCTCGGAGGGCCTCCTCTACCTCCCAGCTAAATCCACTCGGTTATCGGCTCCTCGACACTCCAGTTATAGGAGCATGAGGAGCAGTAGACGGTCCAGATCTTCCTGACATTTGCGTCGGGCGGGATCAAGGGGAGTATGAGTGTGCTGCCGCATCGGGGGCAGGACTCGCTCAGATATTTTCTCCAAGCCTTTCTCGAGAGTGTTACAGAGGGCTCGTCGTCCCTCGGCGACCGGTGCTCTGAGACTATGGCGAAGCCATGCTTGACGAGGATGTTGCCCACATTCTCCAGCGGGGTGGAGAGCACTAGCGCGCCGTTGTCTGCTAGCGCCCTATTTACCTCGAACAACAGCTGGCTCAGGGCACGGGGGTCGGGTCCGCCTCTAACTATTGCCCCGCCCAAGGCGCCTGCTCTCACCGGGAACCTGCCCTGATAGCAGACGAGTGAGTGATTGGGCGCGCCGTCCTCCAGCCCCTCAAGCAGGACGAGCCTGAAAAAGCCCTTCGCCCAGTCCTCGACGAGGAGGACGCTATCCCTCCACCTGCTCTGGCCTCCCAGCTCTCCGGCGAGAAGGCCCCTCTCGAGCGGGGTTAGCACAAATCATGCTGTTCTGCCTCTCTAATCTACTCTACTCCGCGCTATGGGTCGTTTTCACGAGGCGGGGGGGGGGGGAAGAGGTTAAGTCTTCGCGAAGGGTCAAGGTCTCGGTGAGTGAATGGTCGTCGGCTGGAGGCGCGGTCTCGCCTATTGATTGCCGATACAGAGAGATGACACGCGAGCTCTCACTCTACTTCTCCGAGGACGCCCTGATAAGGTATCGTCTAAGGGTTGAGGCAGAGTATCTTAGGCTTGTCCTAGGTAGGGTTGCGCCGCAACTCGTCGAAAAGGCCTCAGCTGTGCTTGACGAGGCTGTCTCGGAGGCCAGCTCCTCGGTGGTTGAGGAGGTGAAGAAAATCGAGGCGGAGACGAGGCACGACGTCGAGGCCGTGGTCAGGTTTCTGAAGAAGAGGCTTGAGGAGAGAGGCTTCGCCGAGGCCGCCCGCCTAGTCCACATAGGCCTCACCTCGGAGGACGTAAACAACCTAGCCCACTCCCTAGCCCTCAGAGACTCCATCACACAGGTCATAGCCCCCGAGATGGAGTTGCTCCTCAAGGAGCTGGCCGCCCACGCCTACAGGGAGAGGTGGACTGCGATGCTTGCGAGGACTCACGGCCGGCCCGCCGTGCCCACCACGCTTGGGAAGGAGCTAGCGGTCCACGCATACAGGCTCCTGAACAGTTTGAGGAGAGTCGGCGAGGCGCGTCTTCCGGGCAAGGTCTCGGGCGCAGTCGGGACCTATGCTGGGCTGGTTGAGGTTTTCGGGGAAGAGGCCCTCGAGGTCTCGGAGAGGTTTGTCAAGTCTCTGGGATTAGTGCACTGGCTCGCGACCAAGCAGACTGTCCCGCACGACGACGTCTCCCGCCTCCTTTACGAGCTTGCCCTATCCTCGAACATCCTCGTAGACCTCTGCAGAGACCTCTGGCTCCTCTCCATGCTCGGCCTAATCTATCCGCGCCCACACGGAGTAGGCTCATCTACCATGCCCCAGAAGAGCAACCCAGTCGAGCTCGAGAACGCTGAGGGCAACCTAGAGGTCGCCTCGAATATGCTCTCCTTCCTCGCCTCGCGGCTACTCCTCTCAAGACTACAGAGGGACCTGTCCGACTCCACGATAAGGAGAAACTACGGAGTAGCGCTCGCCCATCTCCTGATAGGTGTGAGAAACCTCAGAGCATTTCTTAGACGCATGGAGATTGATAGGGAGGAGGTTAGAAGGGACCTAGAGCGGCACCCAGAGGCCCTCTCAGAGGCAGTCCAGATAAGGGCTAGGTTGAGGGGCGTGGATCTTCTGGAAGAGATCAGGGCTCTGGGCACGGGGGACACCAGCTATCTTGAGAGGCTTAGGCGTCTGCTGGAGGGGCGGGGGCTCAGCGCCTCCGAGATTATTCCTGAGGCCGCCGAGAAGTATCTGGGCCTAGCCCCCTTGGTTGCGGAGCTGGTTAGCAGGCTGGTCAAGAGCTGAGCAGGTGGCGGCAGATTTATTATCCGCGGAGGTCTAGGGAGGGCTGTCGAGGAGAGATGGTGCGCGAGGTAGTCTTTACGGAGAAGGCTCCTAAGCCCGCATTTCCATACTCGCAGGCCGTGAAGGCGGGTGGCTGGGTGTTTGTCTCAGGCCAGGTGTCCATAGACCCGGCGACGGGGAAGGTGGTGGGAGGCGACATTAAAGCTCAGACTAGGGTTGTTCTGGAGAACCTGAGAGCGATTCTCTCCGCAGCGGGCGCCAGCCTCAAGGACGTCGTCAAGGTTAACGTCTACCTTGCGAGGGTCGAGGACTTCGCGGCCATGAACGAGGTCTACAGGGAGTTTTTCCCCGAAGAGCCGCCCGCCAGGACGACGATAGCCGCCAAGATGGTGAACGAGGCGTTTCTAATCGAGATAGACGCCGTAGCTTACAGGGGCTGAGGATCGTAAATCCTTAAAGCCTAGAGTGGGTTGTTTTCTACGAGCCATGGGTGGTCGAGTTCCAGCTGGGCATAGCTCTGAAGCCCAGCAGACTTGGCTCTAGCATCGACGAGAAGAGAGAGTCTCTGTTAAGGTTCATCGACCTAGCTTATGGTGTGGGCGTCGACTGCTTGGTTGTGGACTCTGAGAGGAGCTTGGACGATCTGAGGCCTTCAGACGTCGCTGAGGCTGTGAGGCGCTCTGAGAGCATCGGCGGCCCGCTTGTTGTCCCAACTGTCCCGGTGAGGAGAAACGACTTTGAGAATCTCTTCCAAGAGTATCTCGAGGAGCTGCAAGGGCTTGAGGCAGCGGGGCTCTGCTTGGTGGCCGGGAACCCAGCCTACCTCAGTAGCGAAGAGGCGTCCAGGAGGCCTGGAAGCCTCCTCAGATTTGCCTGCCGTGAGGCTAAGAGGGTTCTTGGAGACAGGCCTCTGCTCCTCGGCACCGAGAACGTTGAGGCGGTCTCTAGGAGGATTTGCCGCGAGGTAGGGTGCACCCCCTTCCTGCTTCTAGACGTGGGGGTTGAGGACGAGGCCTGCGGATTCTCCTCCGTCTCAGGTGGAGGAGTCGCCGTCTACGCGCCCTTCTACATCGGCGTCGGCGTCCCGGAAGAGGCTTCGAGGGTCTTGATATCCTATGCCCGGAGGAGGCGGCGGCTGATGGCGATTGAGGGCGGCCATATCGGCCTCACATCCGCTCTTCGCGTCTCGCTTGTGGGAGATGTCCCGGAGCTGGCTGAGAGAATAAGGAGGCTGGGCTCCAGCGGTGTTCAGCTCCTCGTCGGGTTTCCTGCAGAGGCCTCCGCAGGCCAGGTCCGCTCTCTCGCTCTAGCAGCGCGGTGGGATGGAGAAAAAGGTTAAGCGCGGGAGCTGGTGTTTAGTTAATGTCTGAGGGTGGCTGGGGGTATGCCTAGGTGTCAGGTCTGCGGCCGGAAGACTGAAAAGCTCGTGATGGTTAAGGGTAGAAGAGTTTGTGACAAGTGTCAGGGAAGGGTGTGATGGCAGGCAGGGTTAAGCTGGGCTTCATAGGCTGCGGAATGATAGCGCAGTTCCACGCGCGGGCACTCACAGAGGACTTGGGCGCCGAGGTCGTGGCTCTCAGCGACGTGAAGAAGGAATCGATAACGAGCCTGAAGAGGGCCGCGCCGCAGCTCAGAGACGCCAGAGAATACTCCGACTATGTCGAGATGTTCGAGAAAGAGCAGCTCGACGGAGTCCTGGTCTTGACGCCGCACATATATCACAAGGAGCAGGTGCTCGAAGCCTTGAAGAGAGGAGTCCACGTCCTGGTTGAGAAGCCGATGGTCACGGGCGTCAACGAGGCGCGCGAGATCCTGAGCGCAGCCGAGTCTACGGGCCTCGTAGTGGCTCTTGCATATCAGAGGAGGACGGACGGATACTTCACGCACATTAAGCAGCTTGTGAGCGGCGACGGCTTGGGGGAGCCGCTCTATATCGAGCATCAGCTTTCACAGGACTGGGCAGGCCTCTCTAAGGGAACTTGGAGGGCTGATCCTCGGCTCGCGGGTGGCGGATTCCTAATGGACTCTGGAAGCCATATCGTGGATATGGTGCTCTGGTATGCGGGTGGGTTGCCACTCGAGGTCTTCGCTACTCTCTCCTCTAAGGAGGGTTGGGGTGCGGAGCTGATGGCCTCGATAAGCGCGAGGTTCAGGGGCTGCGTCGCGAGCGTCTCTCTTATGGGCGATGCGCCGATATGGTCTGAGAGGCTCAGAATATACTGCCCGGGCGGGCTTGTCTCCTATCTGGATGAGTTAGGGTCTAGGCGTGTCTGGGTCATGGACAGGGAGGCTAAGAGGCTCAGCGCTCCTTGGAAGGAGCTGCCGAAGCATTCGAGCCCTCTGGCGAATTTTGTCCGCGCCATAGTCGGGGAGGAGAAGCCCGCTGCAGGCCCCGTTGATGGGTTGAGGGTTGCGATGTTTAAGGAGGCGTGCTACAGGTCTGCCGAGAAGGGCGCACCGGTAAAACTAGCCTAGAATCCTGGTCCCTATCGTCTCCCTGCCCAGCAGCGCGTCCACAACCCTTGAGGGGAAGAGCCCGTTCACAACCCTTACCTCGACACCGGCCTCCGCGGCCCTCAGAGCCTCCTCCACCTTAGAGGCCATCCCGCCGGTAACGTCTCCGACGTCGCCGAACCTTATCGAGGCCAGGGTCCTCCTGGTAAGCTCGCGTATCAGCCTCGCCCCCTCGCCCAACTGATCAAAGACGCCGTCCACATCCACCGCGAAGACAAGCCTCTCGGCGTCAAGCCTGATGGAGAGGTCCACGGCTATCGTGTCTCCCGAGAGGACGGTGAATCCCAGCTCCCTGTCGAAGACGACGTCTCCGTTGAGGACTGGTATGAAGCCTTGGTCGAGGGCTGCCAGTATTGGGTCGAGGGCCGCTGAAACTATTCTCCCCCTCCGCGTCAGGAATATCGCGTTTGAGGGGAGGCCCACGCATCTAAGCCCCGCATCTGCGAGTATCTGGGTCACTTGGAGGTTCAGCCTCCTCGTCTCGATGGATGTTTTTACGAAGCCCTCTAAGCCTCGCGGCGAGGCCGCGCCCAGAGCCACCTGATACTCAGCCGCGACCTCGTGGACCCGGCCACCCCCGCCGTGGACCAGTATGAGCGGCCTGCCCTCAACGCCCGCCAGCGCAGCGCCGATACGCCTAACAGCGTCCTCCCTCACAACCCCTCCACCCCTCTTCTCCGTGACCAGCGACCCGCCAAGCTTAAGCACCAGCAGCCCGCCCACTCCGCGGCTCCACCCGCTTTGGAGACTATCCATGGATAAGATAAATCCGTCGAGGCGGGGGGTGTAGGACTGTAATGATTTTTAGGTGAAGAAGACTTTCTGGCCTCCGTGATTGATGGTGCCCTAAAGCTGCTGGAGAGGCTGAGCACGTGCTATGCCCCGCCGGGTGGGGAGGAATCGGTCGCCAGAGAGGTCGTGGCTTTCTTGAACGACTCCGCGGACTCTTTTGAGAGGGATGTGATGGGGAACCTGATGGTGAGGGTTGGAGGCGGCGGGCCGAGGGTGATGCTCGCAGCCCACATGGATGAGGTGGCAATGATGGTGAGCTGGGTCGATGAGGAGGGGTTTCTCAGCTTTGTGCCGCTGGGCGGCCTTGACCCCCGCGTCCTCGTGGGGCAGAGAGTCGTGGTCCACTCGGAGAAGGGGCTCTTGGAGGGCTGTATAGGCGTCAAGCCACCGCACGTCACCACGCAGGAGGAGGCGAAGCGTGTGCCCGAGCTGAGGGAGCTCTACATAGACATAGGCGCCTCGAGCAGGGAGGAGGCCGAGGCCGCCGGAGTCAAGGTCGGCTGCTTCGCAACCTTCCCCGCCCACTTCGCCAGGCTCCTCGGCTCGAGAGTAGTGGGCAAGGCGTTTGATGATAGGGCGGGCTGCGTAGTCGAGGCCTTAGCCGCTAGGGCCGCGGCTGAGGAGGGGCTGGGCGTAGAGCTCCACACGGTCTTCACGGTTCAGGAAGAGGTTGGGTTGAGGGGAGCGGCCACCGCGGTTAACAGCGTCAACCCTCAATACGCCATAGTTCTCGAGGGGACAGTCGCCGCAGACACTCCGGGGGTCCCGGAGCAGGGCAGGATTACGCGGCTGGGGCGCGGCCCCGCGATAAGGATCATCGACTCCTCCATGATAACTAATAGGGGCATGTATAGGCTGCTGGTCGAGGCCGCTGAGAGGGCCGGCCTAAGCTATCAGCCCCAGATAGTTATGGGCAGCGCCACGGACGCCGGCAGAATACATCTCCACGGCCGCGGAGTGGCTACGGGCGTTGTGGGTGTTCCGTGCAGGTATCTCCACTCACCCCACCTAGTCCTAGATCTGAGGGACTTGGAGGCGGCTTGTAGGCTCGTCGTGGAGGCTCTCAGACTCGTCGCCGACCGCGGAGGCCCCGGCTCCAGAGGCTGATCACTCTCTCGACTCTCTCCGCAAGGCTGAAGTCGCGGACCGTGAGGCCGCCGGCGTCATGCGTCGTGAGCCTCAGCCTCAGGTATCCGTATCCGAGCTCAACGTCCGGGTGATGGTTCGCCTCCTCAGCCACCCTCGCAATCCTGTTCAGCAGCTTCAGGGCCTCGGCGAAGTCCCGCGTCTTCACGCTTCTGTAGATGTATCTGCCCGCAAGCCTCCACGGCCTAATCCTAGCCACCATCCTCTTAGCCTCCTCCACCTTGAGACGCCTCGTCAAAGCCCCCTCCATGAGGGGCCGCCACTTTTATCACTTAGCCATCAACAACAAAGAGTGAAGAGAGGGATAGTCCGAGGCTTGAAGTTTCACAGGCTTAGCAAGAGGGATGCGAGGAGTCTAAGCCAGAGGCTTGCTGCCCTCGGAGAAGTCGGCGCCGCCGAGAGCGCCGCGGTCCTTGAGGAAGGCGATGTGAGGCTTTACTGGGTGGGCGGCCTGACGGTCGCGGAGCAGGGAGGCCTACTCTTCCCGGTGCTGGACGAGGCCTCAAACGCCAGGCTCCTCTCTGCTATGCCAAGCCTCGTCGTGGATATGGGCGCCGTAGCTAGGATCGCGGATGGCGCCGACGTTATGGGGCCAGGCGTGGTGAGTGTGCGCGGAGAGTTTAGTGCCGGCGGGCTGGTGGTCGCGAGGGATGAGAGGCATGGGAGGGCTGTGGCCATCTGCAGGGCGCTGGTGGACAGCGGCTCCCTGGCGCCCAGAGGCCGCGGCAAGGTCGCCGAGACGATTCACCACCCGGGAGACAAGGTCTGGAGGCTGGCGGAGAGGCTAAGAGAGCTTCTCACCTAGCTTCTTCTTCAGCTTCTCCATCTCCTGGAGCAGGTCGGCATAGAGGCTGAGGGTCTCCTCCAGCATCCTCTGAGCCTCAAGGCTGGTGTCTCCCGCCTCTACAGCATCCAAGACCACATGGGGAGGCTCGGCCGAGTCCCCGCCACCCCGAGCGGCCTCAGCTCCGCCACCCCCTCCTCCGCCCGCCTCACCGCTGGGCTTGGACACCGCGGCTGCCCGAGAGGCTGTTTTCTGCTCCTGCCTCGGAGGGCTCGGCTGTTGCTGGAGCCTCTTCTGCAACGCTGCTTGGGGTTGTGGAGGAGCTGGGGGGCCTGCGGCCTGTGGTGGCTGCGTCTCCTGTGCCTGTTGGCTCCTCATAGTCGTGAGCCAGAGGCCTGCTAGCGCCACGGCCGTCAGAATCATGATGGCTGCGAAGGCGATCTCCTCAGGCGTCAAGACGGCACCACCTCCCTGAGGCTCCTGACGTAGCCCGTCATGGTGTCGAGTATCGTGTGGGTTCCAGCGCTGACGGCTAGATAC
Organism: Thermoproteota archaeon; assembly: GCA_030550155.1. Classification (GTDB taxonomy): domain Archaea; phylum Thermoproteota; class Nitrososphaeria_A; order Caldarchaeales; family Calditenuaceae; genus HRBIN02. Next base: position 8,605 of record JAUQPZ010000004.1, on the reverse strand, counting down.
GTCAGCGAGGACGCGAGGAGTAGCTGGCCGAACGTGAGGCAGAGATGTATTCTGCTTCTCTTCTCAGCGAAGTGTAGGGCGAGGCTCCCCGCGAAGGAGTGCATTATCACCATGGCCATGGAGGCTCTTGAGACATATTCAGGGGGAATGGTGGGTGCCAGTGGGAGGACTGTGGAGGCGAGGGCGCTGTAGCTCGAGAGCAGCAGGTAGAGCGAGTCCATGAGGCCTAGTATCGCCGAGACCGCGCAGGCCGTGGGGAAGAGAATACCCCTCAGATAGGAGGAGACCTGAGCCCTCCGCCTCCTCATCGCTATCCTGTCAGCCAAGTAGTCGTAGAGCTTCTTACCCATCGACCCGGACGGGACTCCTCTCTTCAAAGCCTCAACGAAGACCTCCACGGCCTCGTAGAAGAGGTTGCTACACGTCTCGCCTGCCACGACTCTGAGGGAGAGGTAAAAGTCGACCCCGCTCTTGACGCGGAGATAGAGCCTGTCAAGATGCCTCTTGAGGGCGCCATAGTCATTGAGCTTCAAGATCTCCACAACCTTCTCAGGTATCTGGACAGAGCTAAGCGTCTCCGCCATACTCTTCATGAAGAAGGGGAGCTGCTCATCCACGGAGGGCACTTTCCGGACCCGGATGGCTGGTAGGGCGTAGGCTCCCAGCAGCGCGGCTGAGAAGGCTGCGAGGCTGACTCTGGCCGCCTCTATGGGTAGGAGGGCTGCGGAGACCAGCACAGCCGCGAGCGTCGCGAGGAGGCTGATGGGCGCGGCCCTGGAGGCGAGGTGTACCGTGAGGGGCCTGTAGGGTGAGGGGTTGAGGAGGCCTCCGACCCCGCTAACCCTGTAGATGTAGTAGACTATTCCGCCGAGCCCCGCCGCCACGCCTCCCAGCACCAGGGCGAGGATCGTTTGAGGGTCTATGCCGCTGAAGATTATCGAGGCAATCATGAAGGAGATGAGAAGGAAGCTGCTGGAGCTCAGGATTGTGGAGAAGACATCCCCCATCGTCTTCACCCTCTCCATAGCCCTCTCAAAGTTTATCTGGCTATGCTCCCGCATCTTCTCATACTCGGTCGAGACGAGGCCGGGGACTCTCATCCCGATGTTAACCGCCTTAGACATCTTCTCCGCCAGCTCCCTCAACTCCCCGCGCGGAGCCGTCTTGGCCGCGGCCGAGAGCGCAGACGAGACGGGGTAGCCCCAACCCCTGACAAGCCTCACAGCCTTCCTCAGGACTAGGAGCCTGCCCGAGAGCGGGCCCTCAGTCTCATCGACGGCAGATAGGAAAGTGTTGTCGTCCGAGATCGTGGAGGCCAGGGCGGAGAGGTATAGGAGCGCGGCCTCCCTCCCCAGCCCCTCCTCCCGCGGCCCCCTACTCCTCCTGAGCACCCTCGATAGCAACCTTCTCAGCCTCCTCGAGGCCGAGGTTATAGGCAGCCGCCACAGCCCTGTAGATCTGCGAGTAGTCCAGGACCCCTGCGTCGGCGAGCCGCTGGAGAAACATCGCCCGCCTGTTGAGCTCCGCGTAAACCTCCCTCAGCCTGTTCCTCGGAATCCCCCTCATCTTCGCGATCTTCTCCTCGAGCAGATAGCTTGTCCCCTCGCCGCGGAATTCGAAGGTGTCGTCTACAGGGTTCCAGGCGAAGACTTCGACGTAGTTGACGCCGCTGGTCTCGGGGTCGAGGCCGAGGAGCTCGTTGACGCTGAGAACCCTCCTCTCGAGCTTGCCTGTGACAGGGTGCCTTACGGCGCTGAGGATTACGATGCAGTTGAGGTTGTCGACGAATGTGCGGGGGATGCTGATGGGGTCGCCCGTAAGCCTCTGGACCAGCTTCTGGACGCTCCCCGCGTGGAAAGTCGAGATGACGCCGTGTCCAGTATCCATTATGGGGTGTGCAGGCCCGAGGCCACCGACATAGTAGCCTCCGCCCTCGAGGACTAGATCGTAGACCTCTGAGCCTCCCGCCGGCTCAACGTTGGTTACCCAGGCGCCCGCCGAGGGATAGTGGTATATGTAGGCTGAGCCCAGAGCCTTGTGGACTGCGGCGCTGCAGCCTTGGACCCAGAGGAGGCAGCCAGCCCTGGATGCTGACCAGACGTCGGTCTTCGCATAGTTTAGCGTGACTCTGAGGGGCGGCGGCTCCCACTCAAGCTCGGGGTCCAGCTCCTCAGGAGGCCTCAGCCTTCTGCCGGCGCGCGCGACAACTCCGTTGGCCTGAGCCGAGTCTTCGCCTAGGACTCGCTGAGCGTCCCTCATCGCCGCGACGGCTCCGCTGATGAAGTGTGGCCTGTAGATTGGGTTGACAGCCCTGTCTGTCCCTGTGAGTGCCTGTCCGCGGGTGTAAAGGTGGCCCTGCGTCAGGGCCCAGTGTATAAGCCGCGGGTCGACGCCCTCGAGGACTGTGACGGCGTTGCCCATCACTCTCTCGCGCCTCTCGTCGCCCTTCCAGCCGAGGCACCTGAGCGCGCCCCTCAGCTTCTCCAGCCCCGCGCCCCTGCTCCAGGTCACCCACTCATACCCCCTCGGCGAGGAAGCGACGAAGTCTCCGCCCGCCAGCCTCCCCAGGGCCCACCACGCGTCGCCTCCAAGTGTGAAGGTCATGGTCTCCGAGTAGATGTTTAGGGAGGAGCAGCCCGTCGGCGGAGGCCTCCTAGCCAGCGTGATCGACCTCTTCCCCATCCGCCAGAGCTCGAGAAGCTCCGCGGCCGAGAGCTCCGCCTCCGAGTCGCCGACCAGCGTTATGAACCTGTGGTTGGGGGTGACGACCAGCGAGAGCCCGTCCCCCGTCTCGACCCTGACCGTGGAGTAGGCCCACTTCTTCGTGACGCCGATGCACCTGGCCAGCCTCACACCCTCTCCTGGGGCGGTTGCGTAGACCTGGAGTGGAGTGCTGAGATGGACTAGCCCGTCGCTGGACGGCGTAGCCGAGGCTGCGGCAGAGCTGTAGAGGCTGGAGGCGCTGACCACTCCGCCTGGATGGGCTACATAAGCCTCGGCGACGCACTGCATCGCTTGGAAGGCTATCGCCGCCTCCTTACCCCTTATCTCACCGACGAGAATGTAGTTGGGCCTCTGCCTCAGGGCGGCCCTCAGAAGGTCAAAGAGCTCCACACCCTCGCCTGCCTCCTGAGCCTGCCGCGTCACCTCGCTGACCCAGTTCTCATGAGGAACCACGATCTCGGGGACATCCTCGATGGAGATGATCTTGGCGGAGGGGTCGATGAACACCGAGGCCGCTCTGAGCAGCGTGGTCTTCCCCGAGGCGGTCTCGCCGACGAACCAGACGTTGAGGTTGTGCTCAAGGAGGAGCCAGAGATAGGCCGCGCACTTCGCGCTCACCATATTCCACCTAATCAGCTGGGTGATGCTGATGGGGTTCTCCGTGAACTTCCTGATAGTGAAGTTGGTGCCCCTTCTGCTGATGTCTCTCCCATAGACGATGTTGACTCTGGAGCCGTCGGGGAGGACGGCGTCGGTTATTGGGCTCCGGATGCTCACGGGGCGGCCCGCCCTGAGTGAGAGCCTGTAGACGAACTGGTCGAGGCTCTTCTCGTCATCGAAGACGATGTTTGTTCTGCAGGGGCCGAAGACCTTGTGGACGACATATACCGCGCCGACGCCGTTGCAGCTGATGTCCTCGATGTAGGGGTCCCTGATGAGCGGCTCAAGCACGCCAAGCCCCACCTTCTCCGAGACCAGGGCGTAGCGGATAGCCCTGGCCAGCCCCGGCCCCGCAATAATCCCCTCAACCGCGCCCCGCCGCCTAATCTCCCTAAACTCGGCGGGCCCCAGCGAGGAATCCTCAGCAATCACCTCCTCCAGTAGCCTAGACAATAGCTCCGCCTTCTCCTCAGGGTTTTCGGGCGGCTCCTCCTCGGCGAGCCGGACAGCCAGGGCCTCCTCCACCGCTTTGAGGCTGCTCCAAGCCCCTGGCGGGACCTCGGGCATCACGGCCCTGTAGTTGTTCCAGACCCCTGCGGGGTCGGAGTAGATGTGGATGAAGTAGGGGTCGCCTATCGGGTAGAGTATGTTGACGGGCGACATGTAGCGCATCTCCCGCGTGAGCTGAACCGCGTATATGGGAGGCTCTCCCTCCAGGGCGTCGAGATACTCGGCCAAGTGGGGGTTCCTGCTCAGCGCCTCCTCGAGAGAGCCGAAGTCTCCGAGCCCGCCCGACATCTTTAGACCTTCACCTGCGTGTAGGGCAGAATCTTGATGCCGAAGACCGGGTCGACGTCAAAGCTTATCGTCTGGCTCGATGACTTGGAGGCCCCGCGCACCTTCAACACCTGCATCGTCTTGAATATCTTGTCACCCACCTCCTTGATTGAGAGGAGGAAGTGGGCGTCGGCCAGAGACCTGATCCTGACCAGCGTCTCCTGAGTGAGGGCGTAGGGGTGGACTGTGAAGATCATGCTGACCTCGCTCTTCTCGCTTATCATCCGGAGCCTCGAGAGGAATGTGAGGACGTCCTCCTGGTCGCCGCCCGTCACGAAGACTGTGAGAGAGTCGATGACGAAGAGGTCAAACTTGCTCGACTTCAGGTTGATGTAGGTGAGAAGCCTGTCCATTATGAGGCGCGAATACTCGGGTCTCCACTTGGCGTCCTTCACGTAGAAGGAGATCACGTGGAGTCTGCCCGTGAGGAAGTGCTGGATCGCGGAGAAGTTGAGGCTCTCCATGTTCTTGATGACGGTCTTGCCGCCCCCCTCGGAGGATATCAGGCAGACCCTGAGCCCCTGCGAGAGGGCTCCGTGCATCAGCTGGTAGGAGAGGACGCTCTTCCCCGAGTCGTTAGGCCCCTCAATCACTATCAGGGCGGGCAGGGATATGCCACCTATCCTCCTGTCCAGCTCCTCGTTCTGGAGCTTCAGAACAACCTGCTCTCTCCCGGCGCTCAACCCGCGCCCACCACCCTGTCGCCTCCAGGCGTAACCAGGACCAGGACCACGCCGTAGCTCGGGTCAAAATCGCTGGGCAGGCTCAACTCCATCCTCGCCTCCTCGCCCGGGTCGAGAACGCCCTCCCAGAGAGCTGGGCTGGAGGGGTTGAGCAGCTCCACACCGGCAGGGCCCCTGACCTCGGAGACGCGCCACTCCTGCCCCGGCCTCAGCCTGCTGAACCCTCCGCCACCCTGAACCAGACGGTAATAAGCGTAGATCTCGGAAGAGGCTAGGTCGCGGAGTGTGAGGCCGCAATCTCCGTCAATTAGCAGGCTCGCGGTGACTCTTGAGCCGTTTATAGAGGTTATTACGAGGTATGCGGAGCGGCGGAGGCATCCGTAGCCGTTAAGCCAGTCTGCCAGCTCCACCATGCTGTATCTGACATCGGAGGAGAGTGTCAGGATGTTGGCCATCACGCCTATCAAGAGCATGAGGGCGAAGGACGTGGTGATGGTTGAGCTCACACCCATCCTAACCCCTCACCCCGCCGACGGAGAAGACCTCCTCCGAGACCCGCCCATTAGGAAGCACAAGCCTTACGAGATAGGTCCCGGACGCCAACCCGCCCGAAGGTCTGAGAACAGCCTTAACGGTGTCGCCCCTACCCATCACGCCGTCGCCTAGGCTGTCCATCACGAGCTCGTAGCTCCACGTCTCCGCTGAGCCGGAGCCGGAGTAGGTGAAGTGCTGGAAATAGCTTTGTGAGATGAGGTAGAAGGATGAGGCCTTGAGCTCGCCCGCGGTTACCGCGCCGCGCCCCACATTCTTCACATAAACCTCAAGCAGGCCCTGCCCCGCATCGTAGTAGACCGCGGCTATGATGAGCCTCTTCTCAATCCTCTCCTTAAGCTCCGCGGCCTCGAGCCTCACAGCCTCACCGATCGCGGAGTAGCTGCTGTGATAGAGAGTGGAGAACCCCGCGAGCACCAGCATCGAGATGATCAGCAGGTAGGCCTCGCCCACGATCCCTGCGGGGTTCATACCCCCCTCACCCCGTTCCCCGAGATGAGCCTCTGAATCAAGGAGGCGACCATGCCTATCGAGGGCTGAGAGGGATTCGAGATGTAGAGCTCAAGGAGCATTACGCAGAGAAGATATGACTCGTGGCTGGCGGCCAGCCGCGTGGCGTGCGCATGCTCCTCCCTGAGAGTCGCAGAGACGAAGTCCGCCGCCTCCCTGAGAAGCGACGTGAAATAGATGTTCTCGGGAGAGTGTAGGGCGAGAGAGTTCACAAGCCTCTCAAAGGTCGCCCTCCCCAGAAGCCAGACGGCTAGTGACGCGAGGGCCGTGGCGTTAAACCGCGAAACATCGGAGCTGCGTGAAAGAGTGATCTGAGGGACAGAAGGAGGTTGCACGCCGCCCTCCGTAACGCCGCCAGCTCTGCTAGGGGCCAGCCCTCCCCCCTCTCTCCCACCGGCGCCAACCCCATTCAACCCCTGGCCACCACCAGAGACAGAGCCCCTGGAAGGCGGAGGCCCCGGCTCATCCATAACGCCGATCAAGGGGTTGTCAAGGGCGCTGATCATTTCGCGGATATCCATCAGAGTCTTCTCTATCGGCTCCCGAAGCCCCTCGATCTGCCTGAGCAGGTCCTCGGGCGAGCTTTTCTTCTTCTCCGACGCCTTGACGCTAAGACCTGTCCCAGCCATGAATCACCACCCGCCATATGCGGGGCCTGTAAGTATAGATTATCATGATTTTCATATGAAATATAGATAGTAAGTTGTATTTAAATATTTGCTTAAAAAAGCCGAAAAATCGCGGAGAAAAAGACCAACTGTCTAGCTGCTTAAAAAAGCAGGCAAAACCAGTAGTCGGCTCCGCGGCAACTCAGGCTGAACTACTTCAAAACTCAGCGATAGGTTATTCAACCCCAAGATCAGCTGCCGGACAGGGTATTACCGAGGCACGTCGCCCATGTGCGACGTGGGTAACCTATAAAACATGGGTGCCGTGGGCGACGACTGATGCCTGAGCAGGAAGGGAGGAGAATTCCCTCGGACTATCTCGATAAAGTGCTTCCTAGCCTCGAGGAGTTGTTTGGTGTCGAGCAGCCGGCCGTTGCTGGTGTGGGGGCTCGGCGCCTAGAGGGTCAGAGGCGTAGGAAGGTTCATTTCTACATGGATAGGGAGGACTATGAGCTGTTGGAGGGGCTTGTCGCGCGGCTGGCCGAGATGCAGGGGCCTATCGGCGACTCCAAGGGGCTTTATTCGAAGGTTCTACGCATGTCCGTCAAGATAGGAATTAGGGAACTTGTCGCCCGCGTAGGCCGTGGAGCACAGGGGTGATGTGGGTGACGTGGGTGATATCTGTAGCCAACCAGAAGGGCGGCGTCGGCAAGACCACCAGCGTGATAAACCTTGCCGCAGCCTTCGCAGCCAAGCACGGCCTCAAAGTCCTAGCCATGGACATGGACCCGCAGGGGCACCTGGCCCTATCACTCGGAATCGACGCCTCAGACTCCTCCGGAACACTCACCGCGGCGCTTCTCGGAGCCAAAAGCCTCGCGGAAATCGTCAGGAGCTCAGAGATTCCGGGCCTCTACGTGGCCCCGAGCAACGAGTCGTTGGCGGCGGCCGAGGATAGAATCGCGAGGCAGCCGGGGAGGGAGGCTGTTTTAGCCACAGCGCTCGAGCCGGAGGCGTCGAAATACGACGTGGTCCTGATAGATACGCCTCCGAGCCTCGGGGTCCTGACATTTAATGCCCTCTACGCCGCCCATCACCTGCTGGTCCCCATTCAGCCGAGGCTCTACAGCATAGACGGCCTCAGGAGGCTTTACCGCATCGTCCAGCTGATGAGGAAGCGGCTCTCCAGGCGGATAGAAATCCTCGGCCACTTCCTTACGATGGTGGACAACAGATATAGAATTACGCGGGAGGTGCGTAGCGATCTGAGGGCTAAGCTCGGAGACGGCCTACTCTCGACGGAGATTCCCCTGAGCGTCAAGGCTGAGGAGGGGCACTTCCACAAGAAGCCCCTAATACTTTATGCGCCAGACTCGGAGCCGGCCAAGGCGTATCTTGCCCTATCTGGCGAGGTCCTCGCAAGGCTTAGGGGTGAGGTGATACGAGGAGAGTCTGTAGAGAGTGGCTTGGGCCTCGAGGCCGGCTAGAACTAATCAAGGAGGCGTGTTGACAAAAATGTCTAGCAGGGAGGCGGAGAACAATTGACATCTTCCCTCGAGCTCTTGGAGCGGAAAAGGAGCCAGATTCTCGAAGAGGACTATATCCTCAGGGCCCTTTTCAACGGCTCATCACTTACTAGGAGGCAGCTTGAGGCTCTCCTTCTGGAGGCAGAGGACTACTCTATCGGTAGGCGCAGGACATTCGAGGAAAAGGCCAAGCTCATGGGTATTACGAGGGGAAGCTACGCCAAGATACTTGGACAGGCCCTCCGCAACATAACCCAGAGCCTCCACACCCTCCTGCTTCTGGGTTATATGGGGCTTCTCGGAGAGAGGCGGTTCAGCTGGCTCTTAGAGATTAGCCAGGCGCTTGAGGCAGGTGAGCTATACGATGCTCTAAAGATCTTGGAAGAGCTGGCGGAGAAGGCTACGCGCCACCCTCAATCTCCTCGGCCCGCCCCCTGAGAAGCTTATACCTGATATTGTTTAGCATGCCCCCCGCCCTCTCCAGAAACCCTCTCTCTGCCAGCCT
>JAUQPZ010000041.1 GCA_030550155.1 Thermoproteota archaeon | reverse complement strand
GTATGCTTAAATAAGGCGTGGCAACGTAATCTATTTGAGAGCCTTTTGACGCATAACCACGCTTGTCTAGGAGCTGGGAGAAAAACCGGCCTCTTTAATCTTACACTCGGCTCCTCCAAGACAGTGTTTGAATCGATAACAGCAGAGACAATCCCCCAGAGCCAGGCCGCCGAGTCAATCAAGAGATACGGACTCGGCAGGCTTAACAGGGTTGAGAAGGACAACTTCATAATCCAGTGGATACGCCGCAGATCCCTCATAAAATATCTCGTGAACTGGGGCAGGCTCTCATCCCTCTTCCCCGTCCACCTCACAACGGCCTGCTGCTCAGTCGAGTTCGCGGGGACCGTTGGCTCGAGATACGACCCTGAGAGGTTCGGCATCCTGAACGCCGTAGGGTCACTCCGACAATCCGACCTCCTCATAGTCGAGGGGACAGTAACCACAAAGATGGCTCAAAGGGTCCGCATAATCTACGACCAGATGCCCGAGCCAAAATACGTTATCGCGATGGGGGCCTGCGCCATCTCCGGAGGCCTCTACGCAAAAGACTCCTACAACGTCCTCCAAGGAGTCGACGACATAGTGCCGGTCGACGTATACGTTCCAGGCTGTCCACCAAACCCCCAGACGCTCATACAGGGTTTTGTACTACTCCGCGACAAAATAATGAACGAGGATTTGGTATGAGCGAGGACACCGCTCCAAGTCCGAGGGTAGCAGCTGCTCTGGGGAGGCTCAAACAGTTTCTGGGCGAGAAGCTATCGGCCGTGACTGTGGATAAGAAGATCATCAAAGTCAGCGTTGCGCCTGAAGCCCTAGCCGAGGCTGCAGCGCTCCTGAAGGAGATGGGTCTCGACCACGTGAAGGGCGTGACGGGTGTCGATCTGGTCGCGCTTAAGCCGAGCGAAAAAGCAATCGAGATAATCTACCACGCGGGCTCATATTTGGACGATGAGCTTGCCCCCTATGTCGTGAACCTGGCCGCCAAACTCCCGAGGGAGAACCCGGTCACGGAGTCCCTAGTCAAGATCTGGCCGAGCGCGGAGTATCACGAGAGAGAGACTTACGAGATGCTTGGCGTCGTTTTCAAGGGTCACCCGAACCTCAAGAGGCTGCTTCTACCCGAGTGGTGGTCAGACATTCCGCCTCTCAGAAAAGATTATCGGCCACCCGGGAGAGAGTAAAAATCCTCTATCCATAAAGAACCCATAAATCTGTCTGCCGGAGCTCTGATAATAGTTGAGCCCCAGAACTGTCATCCTTCTCTTAGCCATTCTTGTAACAATAGTAGGTGTCTCAGGAGCCTTTCTTTGGGGACTATTCGTAGGGGTTAGAGCTGTGCTTGGAGTATTGTTGAGGCTCGGCCTCGCGATAATCATTCTCGTGATATTGTTTGCCCTCGTAATTGCATGGGCCTTGAAACGATAACCATGGCCAGATGTTATTCATGGTTACGAAGAGCCAGCTATTAATACTGGTTGAAGTGCGTATTCTCAGATGCAGGAGGAAGATAGGGGGGCGCAGGAGCTATACGTTTACGACACAGGTGAGGGGCTCGTCTTCTCCTACGGGCCACAGCATCCGGGGACAGGACACTTCAGGTTAATTGTTAGAGTTCTAGGGGACACTGTCATAGATATCGAGCCGGACGCTGGCTTCGTCCACAGAGGTGAGGAGAAGATGTGCGAGTCCAAGACCTGGATCACGAATATTCCACACCTGGAGAGGCCTGTAATTCTTGACTCGGCAGGAATCCTATACCCTTACTGCCTAGCTGTTGAGAAGCTGATGGGAGTCGAGCCTCCACCCCGGGCAAAATATCTGAGAGCTCTTATGGCAGAGCTTAACAGGATTGGAAGCCACTTCTATTATTTTGCGCTCTACGGCGTATTCCTAGGAATCCCAACACCCTTCCTATGGAGCTTTGGTGACAGGGAATTCATCGTCGATCTCGTCCAGTTCATCGGCGGCCAAAGAATCACACACTCATATTTTGTGCCTGGTGGTGTGAGGAATGACGCACCGGCTAAGGTGCCAGCCAAGCTCGTCCAACACTTCAGGACATGGTACTCTGAGGCGACTGGCCGGAGGCCCAGTGAGTCAGAACTCACAGACAACTTCCATAAATACGTCCTACATGTTGCTGACTTCATCGACAGTAGACTAGACTATTACTGGGACCTGATGCTTGACAACTCGATATTTATAACAAGGACAAGAGGGGTTGGCATGCTAACACCGGAGGAAGTTGCATCCTTAGGAGCCGTCGGAGTCACATTGAGGGCCTCGGGTTTAAAGCGGGATGTCAGGGTGGATGAGCCTTACGACGCTTATGGTGAGGTGAAGTTTGAGATTCCCGTGATGGTGGAGGGTGATGGCTATGCGAGAGCAGTTATCGCGTTTCGTGAGATGAAGGAGAGCCTCAAGATAATTAGGCAGCTCGTTGAGGGCATGCCGGACGGGCCGTTCAAGCTCAAGCAGCATCCAATAAACATAAGGGTCCCTGCAGGTGAGGCTTTTGCAAGGGCTGAAGCCGCGCATGGAGAAATGGCCTACTACATCAGATCAGATGGCTCAGACAAGCCCTACAGGGTAAGAATACTTGCACCATCCTTCAGAAACCTCATAGTCATACCATACACAACCCGCGGAAAAAGGATAGCAGACATACCAGTGCTATACTGGTCGAATAATTACTGGCCAGTCGAGTGGGACAGATAAGAAACCAGCGGCCTTATCTTCTCCTTCGCAGGCTATACACTACACCACCAGCAACAATAGCAATAGCCACGATGACTATAGCGACTATCATGACGTCGACCTGCCCTGTGGGTGCCTGTGCTTTGGTTGTCTCAAGTGTTGTGAGAAGAGTAATAGTGGTTGGAGATGTCGTCCCCGTCTCAGCTGTTGTTGTAGGCTTTGTAGTCTCCTCAAGCGTCAAGGTCTCTATAACGTAGTAAACCTTAGTCACTGTCGAGCCCCCGCTAACAATCGTGCTCACAAGTGTTGTCTCAGGCAAGGTTGCCATAGTTACTATCGTCGAACCCCTCACAGTGGTTGTAGACAACTTGGTTGTTCCTTCTCTTACGGATGTATATGTCGTTGTGAATGGCTCGATATCGAGAGTCATTCCAGAGATGGTAAAGGTTGTCCCTGGAACAGTCAAGGTGAAACCTGGCACTGCAACGTAGAAGGTTGCAGGTACCTTCTCGAAAATTATCGATTGAATGTTTGAGACTACTTGCTCTCCACATATCTCCCGAAGCTCGCCATATGCTGGCATTGAAATGGTATATTCATAGCCAGCCACCGTGAAAGTTGTGCGGAAGGCTGGGCCGAGGCCAGTATAGGTGGTTGACCAACCGGGCTCGGTGTAGGCGGTTGAAAAGACAATGGTAGGCTCGTTAACTACGGTCGAGAACGTCATCCCAGGGAAACTAATAGCCGTCCCTGTAATTGCGAAGACCTGCTCAGAGACCTCTGTCAAAGCTCTGAAGACTACAACACAAGTCCTATCGGACTCAGCATAAAAACCAACTATGATGAATCCGGGATTAATCAAGGTGACCGTCTTTTCACCCCCCTCAACGGTGACTGTCGTGACAACAGTCGTACCCTGAATAATCTCCAGAGTAGTAATTGTCCTTGTCCTAGTGACTACACTCTGAGAAACTACACCTCCCGTAAGACCTGCAATTATTAGTGAAAACAATAGAATAAAGCGAATACTAGACAATAATCTATTTTTGTTAATGATATGGGTCAACATCCACCGCAGCGATCAAATGTATGTCTGGCGGGATATTTATGTGTTTTCACTCCTAGATTAACATTTATTAGTGATGTATGCAAATGTCTCTGATAATGGGAAAGATAAAGGTCGCCATTTTAGGTGTGGGGAACTGTGCCTCCTCACTGGTCCAAGGAGTAGAATATTATAAGGATGCCCCTGATGACGAGTTTGTCCCCGGTCTCATGCATGTGCGGCTGGGCGGCTATCACGTCTCTGACATAGAGTTTGTGGCAGCGTTCGACATAGATGAGAGGAAGGTTGGGAGGGACCTTTCCGAGGCTATCTTCACCCCTCCTAACAATACGCGCAAGTTTGCAGATGTTCCACATCTAGGCGTTGAGGTTATGAGGGGTATGACGTTCGACAGCCTCGGAAAATACCTGAGAGAAGTTATCAAGAAGGCTTCCGGCGAGACTGTTGACGTAGCCTCAGTCTTGAAGGAGACGGAAGCCGACGTGGTAATCAACTTCCTCCCAGTTGGAAGTGAGTATGCTACTAAGTGGTATGTTGAGCAGGCCTTGGATGCAGGCGCAGGGTTTGTGAACGCAATACCTGTGTTTATTGCCCGGGAGAAGAGGTGGCAGAAGATATTCAAGAAGAGGAATGTGCCAATAGTGGGTGATGATATTAAGAGCCAGGTTGGCGCGACAATTATTCATAGAGTTTTAACGAAGCTTTTCGTAGATAGAGGCGTCAAGATTGAAAGGACTTATCAGCTCAACTTCGGGGGAAACACTGACTTCCTAAATATGCTCGAGCGTGAGAGACTTCAGTCGAAAAAGATCTCAAAGACCTCAGCTGTAGAATCGCTGATTCCATATAATCTTAGTGAGTCCGATATACATGTCGGGCCTAGCGACTATGTTCCGTGGCTGGGGGATAGGAAGTGGGCGTACATTCGTATTGAGGGGAGAAACTTTGGTGACTCGCCGCTGAGTGTAGAGGTCAAGCTGGAGGTCTGGGACTCTCCGAACTCCGCCGGCGTGGCAATAGACGCCTTAAGATGTGTCAAGATAGCGAAGGATAGAGGTGTCAGCGGCCCCCTCGTCTCTGCCTCGGCCTATCTCATGAAGTCTCCTCCGGAGCAGTATCCTGACGATGTTGCCCGCGTTATGCTTGAGGAGTTCATTGAGGGTAAGAGGGAGAGATAGTCAGAGTTTGAAAGATTGTTTCTTCCTAAGGTCTCAGCTTCTACGTATGTAGGCTCTGTAGACGCTTATCATCATGAGTGCCAGAGAAAACGCTCTGACCAGCGCCATGATCTGTGGAGGGGCAGGAGGCATCAGAGGGTTATAGTCGCCGAACCAGGTCAAAATTATTGAGACGTTGCTTATCTCGAAGCTCGGCCAATAGGGTAAGACGCTCCGCGACACCGCTGGGAAGAGTGGGAGGAGCCAGATAGTCATCTGGGGCGTGAAGATGTAGGACATCATGAGCCAGGCGGAGACAGCTAGGAATATTTTAGAGAGGGGCGGCCCTCTAGCTAGCCACGCCTGAATAACCAGAAAGGCTCCGAGCAATGTTCCGAGAAGCTTTGCGGTCGGTGAGAACTGGTCAAAGAATATCCAGATATACCACGCATTCTCCAGCCCCCAACCGCTGTGATACTCGTAGAAACGAGCGAGCATCCCCGGATTAATAATCTCCTGGATGATGAATAATGGCGCTGCAGCCGCGAGAAATGCGGCGAATAAAACATATCTCTCCCGCCCGCGGCACTCGAGTAGAGCTACAGGCACTATGAACGCTGGATATAGTTTGAATGCAAAGCCTATTCCCGCAGCTAGGCCGCTGATGAGAAATCTCCTCCTCATCATGAATACGACTGCGATTCCAGACATGGCTGCTGCAAAGTGGTCGAAATTGTATATACCGTAGACTACGAGGCTGGGTGATGCTATGAAGACTAGTCCTAGCAAGCCTGCGCCACTCATCCTTGCAACATTGATAATGGACCAGGCTAATGCGATGTAGGCTGGTAAGCTGAGATAAAAGAAAGCCTGATAATATCTTGATATTTCGCCAGAGCTCATGATGGCTGATACATAGATCGTCAGGCAGGAGGCCGGGGGATACTCGAAGAAGAACTGGAAACACGGGACCTCGCCTCTTCTCAGCTGCTCTGCGCTGTCGGGTCTCCACCAAAAACTGTTTATGTCGCTGTAGATGCTCCAACCCAGCTCAGGGTGATGGATGAGGCCGCTCAAAATCCAGGAGAAAACAGCTATGACGTAAACGATTATCTCGGCTCTTCTCTCATCCAT
>JAUQPZ010000003.1 GCA_030550155.1 Thermoproteota archaeon | reverse complement strand
CTCACTGATCTTGCGACGTATCACACGGCTCCCACTCTCCCTAAAGGCGTCGGTCAGGTCTACTATGGGCTGGGCCTCCACGGCCTCGGGTCTAACACCCCTCTCCCTAAGCCTCTCGACTAGGTCTAGGAGGTGTTTGAGCCGCCTTGTCTCATACTCTATGACCCGCGGTATTAGCTCGAGTTCTTGGACGCCCTTAACCTCCATCAAGCCGCTCCCCCGGATCGAGATGTTCAGGTCCTGCCTCACAGTGCCCAGACCTCTCTTGACACCCCGTGTAGCTCTGAGGATTCTACCAATAGCCTCAGCGGCCCTGGCGGCCATGGCCGGCGTATAGAGGACAGGGCCCGTTGAGACCTCTATCAAGGGTATCCCAAGCCTCGAGAGGTCGTAGAAGACCTCCTCAGCCTCGGCCCTAACTATGCGGGCTGCATCCTCCTCCAGAGTGATGGTCTGGATGGGGATGGGCTGGCCGTCGACTACGACTTCTCCGCCAAGGGCTATCGTGCAGGTCCTCTGGAAGCCTGAGGTGTTGCTCCCATCAATAACTATCTTCCTCATCACATGTATCTCGTCGACGGGCCTCGCCCTAATCATGAGAGCGACGGTCAGGGCTATGCGTACCGCCTCAGCGTTGATCGGGTGTGGTGGCTCCTCATCCAGCTCGACCAGGCATGCTGAGGCTGGGTCATACTCGTAGACTATCCTCCTCATCCTCTTGGACTCGAAGCGGGCGGCCTGGTCCACCTCGCCGAGCTCGCTCTGGGTCTCCCTGAGATACCTGACTATCTTGAGCCTCGGGTTCTCCTGCGCGGGCGGGGAGGTGCCGCACTTGCAGAAGAGCTTATGCCTCGTGTCCAGCTGCCTATGGATCTCCAGCCCCACCTTGAGGCCCAGCTCCTCGTAGCTCATACACCACCCACACCCTGTGGCAGAACCCTAGCGCCAACCTCCCGCGCAACCGGCGTCAGCATCAACTTCGCAAGCTCCTCCAGACTACTCGTCCTCCTTAACGCCCACATTAGCTTGACGAGCGCAACCTCCGCGAGCATATCATCTAGCTCCACCACGCCTGCGTTCAGGAGGTCACGCCCAGTGTTGTATACCCTCATGTTCACCCTCCCAAACCTGCACTGTGAGGTCATCCCGACGAAAAATCCAGACTCTGTCAGGCGCTTAATTACAGGTATCCAGCTCCTAGCTACGTGGCCCAGACCCGTCCCCTCAAGGACGACGCCGCGGAACCCACGCTCATTGAGATACTCCAACACCTCAGGCCCCATCCCCGGATAGAACTTGACCAGTGCTGCTCTGTCACTGAAGCCGGGCGCATATGCGAATCCATCACCACCCCTCGCGTGATAGTAGCTGTCTAGCATCTTGAGCGACCCGCCGCTCAGTAGTGCCAGCGGGGTGGCGTTGACGCTCTTGAAGGCGTCCCTGCTGCTCGTATGCATTTTGACTACTCTGGTTCCGCGGTGTACTGCTACTGCCTCGTCGGAGTGCCACGCATGCATCGCGACCACGACTTCGCCGAAGGGCGCCCTCGCAGCAACCCAAACAGCCCCCATCAAGTTGAACGCAGCGTCGCTCGAGGGCCTGTCGCTGCTCCGCTGCGAGCCAACCAAAACTATCGGAACAGGGGGGTTCTGGAGGGTGAAGCTGAGGGCTGCAGCCGTGTAGTGCATCGTGTCTGTCCCATGCGTCAAGACAACGCCGTCAAACCCCTCCTCTATGACCCGCTTCACCCTCTCAGCGATCGCCTCCCACTCCCTGACGGTAAGGTCCTCGCTATACAGCGAGAAGAGAACCTCAGCATCGATTAAGGCGAGTTCAGAGAGCTCTGGGACGAGGGAGACCAAGTCCTCGGAGGATATGGCCGGCCTCACCGCGCCGGTCCTATAGTCGACGCGGCTCGCTATCGTGCCTCCAGTCCCAATAACCTTGACGCGGGGCAGGCCGCTCTTCTGGGGAGGTGGTGGTGGGTGTGTGAATGCTGGTCTCCGCCCAGCCGCAACCCTCTCAATCCTGCAGGACGGGTCAACCGCCACTCCGATGTTGTAGCCGTTGCTCAGCTTGAGCACCAAAACATTCTCGGCGGAGAGCTCACCCTTGAACATCAGCAGGCCCCTAAACCGCGAGCCGTCAGGTCTCTCAACAACAACCTCATCACCAATCTCAGCACCAGTAGCCCTAATCATCTCCAAGAGAAAACCGCTATACCCCTCCCACCTCTCCACACCAGACACCTGCACAGAGAAGGTGCGCCCCAGTCAAAAACCCTCCGCCCCCAAAACAACCTCGGAGGAGAACCTCCAGTAGACGCAGGTAACCGTCGGGTCAGGTGTGTGTATGAAACATTTCCCAAACCCTATCGCAGACCTTTACGACCTCCTCTAGGAATGAGGGGCCGTAATGCGCAAGGGTGTCTGCTGGGAGTGTCAGGACGCTGCCTGTCTTGACGGCCCTTAACGCCTCCAGCCCCCTTTCTTTCATCACTCTCAGACCCTCGTCTGGTGATGGGTGAAAGCTCTTCGACTCGTAGACTATCACGTCGGGGTCCCTCCTCGCCAGCTCGCCTGCGACATCCAGCACGGGGTAGTCGCCCACCCTCATACCATACAAGTATTCACTGGGTTCGTCGCCGAATATGTTGGCTATCCCAGCCAAGTGAAGCGCAGAGTTTATGTGGTTGAAGTAGGCAGGCACCGTGGGTCCTCCCAGATCAATCTCGATGTAGACCCTAGGCACCCTGTCTCCGCGCTTCAAGGCCCTCAAACCCTCCAGGTGTCTTGCCAGCCTCTCAGACAAGCTGAGGGCGGCCTCCGGCTCCCCAACCAGCCCACCCACCTCAACCACCATGGACAAGATGGCGTAGACATCCTTGGGTAGTGGAAACGGATACGTCGGATAGCCAAGGGATAATAGCTCCTCGAGCGCCCTCCGCTGCGCACCAACAGTCGTAAACACTAGCTCGGGCCTGAGCTCCCGAATCCTGTCCCTAAGTATCTCGGTGTAGCTCCCCACCTTCGGCCTCTCGAGTGCTTCCCGCGGCCTGTGACACCAGCTCGAAACACCCACAACCCTCCCACCCACACACAGCATAAAGAGCGTCTCCGTGACAGACGGACACAGACTCACAATCCTCGACGGCCCATCAGGATACTCAACCCACCCCACATAAGGACTATAAACCCTCAACCCAACTCCCAACAAATAATGAGGCATAAAAACCATAAACCAACCCTCCAGTAGCACCACTCCAGAAACCCTATGCGACTTACCTGAGTGAACTCCAACCAACAGCTATCAAAACTATCAACAATATGTCGATGATTATGCTCAAACCAGACAAGGGTCCCAAAATGAATGATAACGATATGGAGACAAGAATGCTGATTATGGATAGCGCGATTCCCAAGCCGCCGCCCTCTCGTAAACCGTTCCAAAGCTAGCTCCCAGCAACCAAATACAGTGCTCCAAAAACAAGAGTTATCAGTCCTATGAGAAGTACGCCCGCGGCCGTTACTCCTGCGAAGGGGCCAATAGAGGGCACGCTTGTAAATGAAGCTGCTACGCCTGTAAGAGCCGAAACAATCAGACCTGCTATTACCCATAAGGCTCCAAAGATAAAGAATAGAATAGCTGCCACCGTGATGGAGGCCGGTCTCACATTTCTCCACCTTCCCAGTCTCTCTTCCGAAGATCTTGTCAGCATCAAGTTTGCAGTAATTTTGCTTTTTTCTGTGAAAGCATAATTCCAGTTATGATGAGTAATGAGCCCAGCAAGAATTGAAGTGTTAACTCATCGCCGAGGAATACTACCGATATTAGTGTCGCAGTCAAAGGGCTCATAAACATGAAAGCGGAGGCTCGCGGAGCTTCAAGGCGGCGCATCGCGATGAAGAAGAGTAGAGAAGCGAATGCTTGTGCTGCCGCCCAGTAAATAACAAGCCAGAGATGGGTCATATTTATCCAGATGAGATTATTGAGTCTTGAAGTTATGAGTGTAATCAACATGAGAACAAGAGCGCCGAAGACCGAGCATGTTGCTGTTGCAAGTATTGGCTCGTGATTCTTCATTAAATTTCTACCAAGTATTGAGTAGGTTGATGTTACTAATGCGCCGAAAATTGAGAATATTGCTCCAGGATAGATCCCTGACGGAGTTGTGATGCTTAGTCCTTGCAATAAGAGAACTATTCCTATAAATGCTATGCCTATGCCAAGATACCCAATGTTGCTTAGCATTTCCTTGATAGTTGGTATTGATAGGAGTGCGACGAGGATAGGGGCTGTATTTATGAGCATCGCATTGGTTGATGGTGGAATATAGGCTAGGGCCGTGTAGGAGAGCAGTGGGAATATACCGAATTGTAGGCTTCCTGCCAGTCCAGACATGGAGAGTAAGCCGGCTTGTCTATGTATGCCTGTTGTTCTAATTTTTAGGACGGGAATAAATGATAGCAGGATGATGCAACTGATTAATGTGCTTAAGAATGCTATTTGTATAGAATCCATATGCGGTGTAGGGCTCGTAAGTATGCTCCTTATTACTGGATGCCCGGAGCCCCAAAGAAATCCAGCAATAACCATAAATATGTATTCTCTACGCATTGTCAGCTTTTAGAACCTCTACTCTATTTAAACTGTTTGCGTATTGGTCGGAGTCAATACTTCATAGCATATTTTATGGTTGAGGTACTACGTTTACCCCTCTTGCCATGGCTCTCTTTTTCAACACGCTGTCAAACGTTGCCAGACTCAGATCATACTTCAAAGCCAGCGAGAGTATGACGTAATCGTTGACCATTTTTGGCGACGCTCTATCTTCTTCCATCATTTTGAGCGCTTCATATATTGCGGCGGGCTGCTCGACTAGATATCTTGTCCTCGGGTCTTCGAGATACTCGCGGACCTTGACTGAGATTGTTTTCAGGGATACTGAGAATTTGAGCATTATCCAGATGTATTCATGAATGACTATGGGTGGTATGGCTAGCATGTCAGCCGAGTCTATGATTTTCACGGCCTGGTTATGTGGTGTGCTGTCTTCGACGGTGTCGTAGACTAGGACGTTTGTGTCAGGAAGTAGCTTCATCAAGCATCTCCTCGACAGCTTCTTCTATCTCCTCTACGGTGACCTTCCTGCCGAGCCTTATCGTCATCCGCCTCCTCTTCAAAGGAATTATCTTGATCACGCCCTCGGCCTCATCATAGACGACTTTGACGATGCTTCCCTCCCTTATGTCGGCCTTCGACCTGACACTGCTGGGTATGGTTACTTGGTAGTTTCTCGTTACCTTTACAGTGTCTTCGCTCATTATAGTAAAAAACACAATTACTAATATATAAATGTTGTTAGTAAATTATCTTTCATCAGCGTTTTCATACGAGAATATTGAAAAATAAGAATTTAAACGCCAATGACTCGATTTAGTGCTGACGAAAGTTTAAACCCAGCAAATCTATGCAAGGCTAAAATCGCATTGAAGATAATTGAAAGTTTTCTCAAGCATCGGTTAACGATGATTAAATGAACAAAATTTCCATAACATAACAAAGCCTGATAAAAATGTCCTTTGAAGTGTGAGGGTTCTGTGAAGAGTGCGGGGGGTGGGATTCGAACCCACGAACCCCTACGGGACAGGGTCCTAAGCCCTGCGCCTTTGACCAGGCTTGGCGACCCCCGCTTGTGCTGTCTGTTCTCCGTCCCCGCTCTTCTGTTTAGAGGCTCGCGCGGGGCTCGGTCATCGCCGCTCTTCTAGGAACCGGTTTTGCTGGATTTTAAGTTGTTGGCGTTTCTTCGGGAGCCTCTCGCGACAACCCGGACAATAGACTGAGAGATTCCATACAACAGTTATTAGGATGTCTGATATGGGGTCTCTCCCCTACTAGTGACCTCGTCTGCGCCAGAGGGCTACGTTCTCGTGATATCCTTCTTTATCTCCTCAATTCTTTTGGAGATTATCCCTTTGATCAGGTCGCAGACCTGATATATCCTCCCGTCCTCAACTGAGTAGTAGCATCTGTTACCTCTCCTTTCTGACTTTATTATGTGTTTGGCACGGAGCAATTTCAAGTGTTGAGAGACGGTAGGCTGGGGAAGGCCGGTTTTATCCGCTATCTCCGAGACCGTGAGCTCTCCATCACGGAGCAGCTGAAGTATCTGGATTCTCTTGGGGTTTGTGAATATTGTGAAGAAGTCTGAGATTAGTTCAAGCTGGGATTTTTCTCGAGCCTTGATCACGTTTTCTCACCCCGTTTCACTATTTTACCTCATACGTAGGTCCGAGATACATCTTGAATATGGGTTCTAGAGATCCGCTGAGCATCGTCCAGTATAGTCTGTTGAAGATCCTCTTCATCAAGTATTTCGTCAATGAAGGCTTCTGCCCCTCGGGTTGACGCGTGTATGTTCCAGAGACGAAGACTGCCCTGTGGCCGCCGAGCTCTAGTGGGCAGTTTATCCTCCCATTGTAGAGGTAGGTGTTGCTTATTCCGTGTATCTGGGAGGCTATAGCCTCCGCCGCCGTCACCGCCTCCAGATGAGCCACGACCCCCGACTTCGAGATGGGGATGTTGGTGGCGTCTCCTATCGCGTAGGCGTCGTCATGGCCCTTTATGTTTAGTGTATGTTTGTCGGTTGGTATCCAGCCTTCATCTACGCCTATTTCGGATTTTACCACCACATCAGCGCCCCGATGTGGCGGAATCGCTATGAGCAGGTCGTACGCAAGCTCCTCGCCCTCTAAAGAGTAAATCCTCCTGACCTGGTGGTCAACTCTATCGATGTTAAAGAGCGTCTGCACTGTTATCTCTCTCTTCTCCATCTCGGGCTCCACCACGTCGGCGATGCCGTGTGCAGGATATGCCCTCGTGTATGGTGTTGCGTAGATGACCTCCACATCCTGCCTGACCCCCCGCTTCCTCATCAGCTCGTCTGTGAGGAATACGGCCTCGACCGGTGAGGGTGGGCACTTATGTGGAAGTGCTGTCAGGATGACTATTCTTCCTCTCTTGAATGCTGAGAGGGCCTCCCAGACCCTCATAGCCTCTTCCTGTGATCTGTGGAAGATGAGTGAGGCCTCGGCGAGCCCTGGCACGGCCTCGGGCGCCGCCACGGAGCCTGTCGCGACTACGAGATAATCGTAGTTCAGCTTTTTCTCGTCGAATGTCACAGCTCTGTTCTCTAGGTCTATGTGTTTTGCGGGCTGCTGGAGGAGTTTCACACCCCGGCGAAGTAGCTTCGTTGGCGGCCTCCTAAACGCTTCCGGTTCCGCTCCTCTGAACGCGATGTCGATGTTACCGGGCTGATATATGTGTGACTCAGAGCCTTCAAGAACGATTATCTCCACTTGGCCTCTCTCGATTTCTTTCCTGAGCTTTCCTGATAGATTGTTTGCAAGTATTGTCCCGCCTGTGCCACCCCCCACTATTACTACGCGCTTCATGGTCAGCTGCCTTTAGACAGTACGCGTATGACTATCTTGATATATCCCTCCTCATCTTTGACCTCGACAACCTCGTTCTTGCTCTTTGCAGCCCACGCAGCCACGTCGCTCTTAGCAGCGGGATCTGTGGCCAGCAGCTCTATCTCGTCGCCTGTCTGGGCTTTTCTATAGGTCTTGATTAGCTCTGTTATTGGGCCTGGGCAGAAGCTGCCCCGCGCGTCAACTATGTGCCTAACCATGCTTTCACCTCATATGAAGAGGACTTGGCCTCCCTCAGCCAGGCTTAGAAAAGTCGTCGCGCCGACCACGTCGTCAACCTCGGGTATCAGGTCTGACTCCTTAATGCCCATGGCGCTCATGGTCGTAGAGCATGCGTGGAGCTTGACACCCATCTCCTTCGCCTGTTTTATCAGCTCGTAAACCGTCGGGACTTTCAGCTCCTTGAATTTCTTGGTCATCATGTTTGTCACCATACTTGTCATTCCTGGTAGGACGCCGAGGATTGAGGGTAGGCCCAGAGAAGGGTTGCCTACAGCCGATATTTTGAGATTATTGACTTTTCCTTTTACTATTGCGTCGAGGCCCCAAAAAGTGAAGAAGACGTGGACTTCCATCCCCATGGTTGCCCCTGTGCTGGCTAGTATGAATGCGGGGTAGACCATGTCGAGGGAGCCCTTTGAGAGTATTATGCATAGCTTCTGTGCTGTCTTCTGTTCTTCCTTTTCGGAAACAGAGGCTTTCAAATGGTTCACCTCGATAAATAGAATATTCGAATCTTCTAATAAATCATAGCCCTCGAATTTATACAAGCTTACACGAACTCATTAATATGCAACAAGCAGGTGATGCCCGCTTAGAGCTGGCTCCTCATCATGAGTACCAAGTAGAGGACAGTTAATATGATGATTATGAGGGGTGAGGTCCCGATTTTAAGGTCGCCTATTGTTATCTGTGTATAGATGAGGGGGTGGAGTCTAGGTATAGTCTCGAGTATGCGTGGAGCCACACCAATTAGTATGAGGACTATGCCGAGCACCACGAGGATCATCCCTGTCAGAGTCTCTATCCTCATAGGTCCAAGTATACTTCTCCGCCTGGAGCATATTAAATTATTTGCGCGCGGTCCGATTGTTCGCGGAGATGACTGTTGCGCAGTTTTGCTGTAATGTCTAAATTGTAAATTATGTTTCTTCTCCTGCAAAGTTGGCTGCGGCGAATGGGCGGATTAAGAGGCTTTATGCGAGGTCTATATTGTCCTCCCTCTCAGGCGGGGCCTCGCAACCATTCATCGCGGTTTATGCGGCGGTGCTTGGAGCTACATCATCTCAAATCGGCTTCCTCCACGCCGTAAACAACTTGGCGGCGAGCGCCCTGCAGCCTCTCTGGGGATTCCTGAGCGATAAGAGAGGGTCTCGGGTCCGGCCTATTCTTTACAGCACGCTGATCTCCTCTCTGCTGTGGGTGCCTATACTTGTGGTTAACGACCCGCTTTTCTATATTGCACTGGTTGGGGCACAGTTCATAATTGCCTCAGTCTCTGCGCCGATATATACTGCGCTAATAGGCGAGGTTGTGCCGCTGGCTGTGCGTTCGGTGGTTATGGCTACTCTGAATTTTTGGGGGCAGGTTGGATCTATAATCTCAACGTTCTCGGTTGGCTTTGGCTCTCTCCTCGGGCTGCCTGGGTATCAGCTCGGTTTCGCGATAGCTGCGGTTGCGGGTGTCCTATCCGCGCTTGTTTTCTGGGGGATGAAAGAACCTCACAGGCCGAAAGTCCTGAGTAGCGAGCTAACAGTACAGTACGTTATAGAGCATATCATAGCCTCGCGTCAATTTCTCAGATTCACGATAATCTCCAACGTCTATGGATTCTACATGTCGATCGCCTGGCCCGGCTTCACCATAACCATGACAAGGGTTTTGGAGCTCAGTTTCTTCGAGATAGCTATACTCTCCATCGTCTCTGCGGTCTCCGGCTTGATATTCTCAAGCATTGGCCGCGGAGTCTTCGAGAAGTTGGGAGATGTCCGCTCTCTGGCCTACTGCAGGGCCTCTCTCGCCTCTCTCCCTGTTGTCTACGCATACATCCCATCCTTCGAGTCCCTCCTTTTAATAGACATCGTCGCGGGGATGGTGAACGCGGGTATCAACATCTCCCTTCTGCTATATATCACCCGCATTACGAGCGTTGAGGATAGAGGTACATTCACAGCCGTCTATAACCTCTTACAGGGGGTCGCATTCTTCTTCGGCTCCGTCGTCGGTGGCCAACTCCTGCAGCAGCTTGAGCAGAGCATGGGGCTGGCGGACGCGCTCAGAATAACCCTTACCATCTCAGCCATTGGTAGGCTGGTCTTTGGCCTGCTGCATAATCAGCTCTCGAAGTGATGCCTAGGTCCCAGTGTTGCTCATGATTTAAATCATTGTGAGCAGGTCTATGAGACTGGTGAAGGCGGTATTAGCTAGCATCGATGGGTCGCCCGTGAGTAGGAAGGTGGCCTGGGTGGCGCGGAGGCTGGCGGAGAGGCTTGGGCTCCAGTTAATCCTGCTTCACGTGGTTAGCGAGCATATTGTATCCGGCGTCCAAGGAATTGGAAGGCCGAGCCCCGGCGAGGTCGGTCCCGAGCCCATTCTTGCTCTTAAGGATAAGTCTCTGAACGAGGAGCTGCTGGCTGTTCACAACATCGTCTCGGAGTTGGTAGATAGTGGTGCGAGGGTGAAATTGTTGAGCCTCGCGGGGGACCCTGCGAGGGTTATTTTGGAGCAGGCTGAGAAGCTTGCGGCCGTCATAGTCATGGGCTATAGGGGTGGCGTATTCATGGACCCTAGCGGCGGCCGCGTCATCAAAAAAGTGATTGAGAAGGCCACGGTGCCGGTGGTCGTGGTCTCGGCTAACCTCAGCCAAGAGGCTCTGAGCGATATTCTCTAGTGGCCGACGCCCCGGGTACTATCTCGAAGTGATAGGTGCCTGAGCCGACTTCTAATACGACATAATCCCCCTCTCTATGCGCGGATTTTATACCCTCAACTCCTGGAACGTAGCGGCCGTCCCTCCACAGAGTCGTCTCGCCCTCGGAGATCAACGGGTTAACTATGTCTTTGACGGGTAGCCATATCGACCCGGCGCTGTTAACCGGTATCGAGACCTCCACCGCCAGTCTCTCGCCGCTCTTTCGCCAGCCCGAGTAGACCGGCCCCCTGAGAGTGTTGATCGACGCGGAGGCATGTTTCAGGTCTCCGACGATATGGGGCTTCACTATTATCCTCTTGAACCCGGGTTCTTGGGGGTCGATGTTTATGCCGGCTACCACTTTGTAGAACCACGAGTCTATGCTTCCAAACATCGCGTGATTGTGGGAGTTCATTCCGCTTCCAGTTAATAGCTCCCACCTCTCCCAGAGCGTTGTGGCCCCCTCCCTAATCATGTATCCCCAGCTGGGATAGCTTGTCTGGCTCAGGATCCTGTATGCTGTCTCGCTCTCACCATACTTTGATAGTGTCTCAGGAAGGTATCTCGTTCCGATGATTCCTGTGGCGAGGTGATAGTCCCTCCGCAGGGCTATGTCCTCGAGGAGGCTCTTGAGGATGCTCTGAGCTTTGTCTTCCGGGGCTATGTCGAGATAGAGTGGGAGCGTGTTGGAGGTCTGGCTGCTGAGCGGGGCTGTTTGACCTGACGGCTTCACGACACCGTAGCGCCCGTCCGCTAGGAACTCTCGGTTAAACGCCTTCTTTATCTCCTCGGCCAAGGCTGAGTATCTCCTCCAATCCTCATCTCTGCCCAACGCCCTCGCGGCCTCAGCCACAATCTTCGCCGAGTAGTAGTAGAACCACGTGGATACGAGCTCTCCCGGTGTCTCGGGGGAGGATATGAAGCCCGGCCTACACCAGTCGCCGTATTTGCTAAGCCTAACTATGCCGTTCTCCGCCTTGGATGCGAGAAAGCTTACCCATCTCCTCATCATCTCATAGTTCTCCTCTAGGGCTCTCCTATCTCCGTAGTATAGGTGGAGGAGCCAGGGAATTATTGTGCAGGCCGAGCCCCAGGCCGGGTCTGCGGGGTAGAGCATCCAGTAGGGCGGGACGACATCGGGGACGCTTCCATCCTCCGCCTGAGCCAGCCTGACGTCCCTCAGCCACTTGTGATAGAAGGCGGCTATGTCGAAGTTGAATATCGCAGCCTCTGCGACCAAGTGAGCGTCGCCCATCCAGCCGAGCCTCTCATCCCGCTGTGGGCAGTCAGTCGGCACACTCATCAAGTTGCTCAATATCGACCAGATGATGACGCGGTGGATATCGTTTATCAGAGAGTTTGAGCATGAGAACCCGCCTATTGCCGGGACATCTGTGTGCACCTCGACTCCCGTGAGGCTCTCGATGTTCGGAGTCCCCGGGTAGCCTGTCAGCTCCACGTATCTAAAACCATGATAGGTGAAGCGCGGCTCATACTCCTCCAGCCCCTCGCCCTTCAGCACATAAATGTCCGTGGACTTGGCGGCCCTGTTCGGAGCCGTGTTCACAGTTCCATCCTCGTTTAGCAGCTCAGCATATCTGAGCTTAACCTCCCTCCCCCTCTCGCCGCTGACTCTCAGCCTTGCCCAGCCAGAGAAGTTCTGGCCGAAGTCGAAGACATAAACGCCTAGCCGCGGACTCAGTATATTCTTAGGGGTGTGTAGCCTTACTCTTCTGATGGGTGGTGAAGTGGCTGAGGAGAGCAGCGCCTCGCAGGGAGGAGCAGCCATCGTTGCCCTCCTCCATCCAGAGTCGTCGTATCCGGGCATATCACATCCAGGCCTCTCCAGCCTAGCGTCATAGACCTCGCCGCCGTAAATGTCGTCATAGACTATCGGGCCTTCCGAGACCCTCCAATCCTCGTCAGTCACGATAACCATCTGGCCCATATCCTCGAGCCAGACCCAGATCTCTGCAATCACCTTGGGCTCAGCATCCCTGTATCTCTTAACCTGAAAATCCCCCATCCTCCACTCATGCCTAAGCGAGTATCTGCCGTTCCCCAGCATGACCGCAACAGCGTTGGCCCCTTCTCTGACTTTGCCTGTCACGTCGTAGACCGTATAGAGCGCTAATTTCTCGTAGTCGGTCCAGGGAGGGTCTAGGACTCTGTCGCCTATCTTCTCACCATTTATCCGCAGCTCATAGTATCCGAGGCCGCAGATGTATGCTCGTGCACGTCTGACCCTCCCATCTATCCTAAACTCTCTCCTGAGCAGCCTTCCCCCGGTAATCCACTTAGCCCTCCACTCACCTGGATGGAGTATGCCTGTCTCGAAAAATGCGGTATCGCTGAACCGGCTCTCCCTCCCCAGATCATCCCACCACTTCACCCTCCAGTAATATCTCCATCTGCTCTTAAGCGGCCCGCCACCGTACTCCACATTCGTTGACTGGTCCGACTCTACTCTCCCACTATCCCAGATGTCTCCGACACAACGCTCCGCACTCTCGAGACTGCTAGAGACTATTATCCGGTAGGCCGACTGGACCCTACCCCGCTCACCGTGAGTAAGAGCCCAAGAGAATCTTGGTCTATGAATGTCAAGCCCAACAGGGTTCACCATGTATTCGCAGCGGAGGCTATGGGGGGGCGGTGGACTCGAAGCTTGATGCATGCTTAAACTTCGTCGTGCCGTATAGATATAATTACCGGGCTCGGCTATGCGTCTATCGTGCATCCTAGCCGCTGTGTCGTCGGCCCGGAAGCTTTTGAGCTCCTTGAACATGAGCTTATCCAGCTAGGCGAGGAGGGCAGGGAACTAAGGGGGGTCATGAGGGACGAGCTACTTAGAAGACTGGCGGAAGGTGGTTCAAGGGTTGCAGAGGAGATCTTCGGCGAGCTGAGATCGCTGCCCATGAGGAGGGGGTATCCGTATCACGAGCCGTCCGAGCTCAGCGAGATAAGGGCCTGCTCCCCGGGCTGGCGGAGAGAGGAGACGCCAATTCCCGAGATGGTTAGAGACAAGATACTAGGCGGGTTCTTCGGCAGGTGCGCTGGGAACATGCTGGGCAAGCCCCTCGAGTTCATCGGAATCTCTCAGGGCTGGAGAGGAGTCTCGCAGAGATTCTCGAGCCGAGGCATAAAGGCGCTGGAGGGATTTGTTCCCCCAGCCTTCTTCACGGAGGAGGAGCTGCGGCGCAGCCACATCCTCAAGGCCACGGCGGGAAACATCGACAGAGTCCTCAGAGACGACGACATCGACTACACGCTCATCAATCTCCGCGTAGTCGAGAAGAGAGGCGGAGACTTCAACAGCCTAGACATCGGCCAGGAGTGGCTTGAGAACCTCCCATACGCCGGAGTCTACACCGCCGAGAGAGCAGCCTACAGGAACCTGGTGAACTGTCTCGAACCGCCCGAGACCGCCCTCCACATGAACCCCTACAGGGAATGGATCGGCGCCCAGATTAGGGCAGACCTGTGGGGATATGTCTGCCCCGGCGGCCCTCTTAGGGCCTCCGAGCTCGCCTACAGAGACGCTGCACTAAGCCATGTCAAGAATGGTGTCTACGGCGAGATGATGGTTGCGGGGATGATTGCGTGGGCCTTTGTCGAGGATGATGTGGAGAGGGTTATTGATGCTGGAATATCCGTCATACCTGAGAGGTGTAGGCTGAGAGAGGCTGTGGAGCTGGTCGTAGATGCTTGGAGGAGGGGCGCTGGCTGGGAAGAAGTAGTAAGCCTCATGGAGGACAAGCTACGCCAATACCACCCAGTCCACACAGTACCTAACGCAGCGATAGTCGCCGCAGCACTCCTCTGGGGCGGGGGAGACTACACCAGGTCGATAACGATGGCCGTGAGCTGCGGCCTCGACACAGACTGCAACGGAGCAACCGTGGGCTCAATCATAGGAGTCATGAAGGGCTACAAAGGCTTGGGGGACCGGGTGAGGAGAGTCTGGTTTGAGCCGCTCAGCGACGTTCTCGAGAGCTACATCCCCGGCCTCTACGGTCTGAGAATAACCGAGGCTGCAGAGCGGATTTACGCGGCCGCTCAGCGGCTCCCCTAGAAACAGGCCCTCACACTTATATCCAAGCGGGCCCTCCCTGCCGCATGGACACAAGCCTACGCAGGATTATCGCCTACTCTGCGCTCTCTATGCTTCCCGCGGGGCTCATCGATGCCGCAGCCTACTTGCTAGGCGGGCTGACGGACAGCCTCGCAACCCTGGTCTGGGGCGCCGCAAGGATGTATACGCGCGCGGCCTCGGCCGTTCTCGTGGCCGGCCCCGGCGTGTTGAGGAGGTCTCTGCGCCTCGGCATGAGGGTCTTCATCTACTTCCTCGCCTCCCCACTGATAGTTTTCGCCGCGCTCCTTTTCTACATCCTCATCACAGCGTCCATGGGCTTCTTCACCCTCGAGCCTCTCCGGGGCCTGACGCCGCCCCAGATAACTGATAAGGCCCTATTGCCCTGATACTTCTGAACTCTTATCTGGCGGCTCTCACGATTAACACCCTCTTCGCTCTGGGCGAGGAGATTGGCTGGAGAGGCTATCTACAGGTCGAGCTGGAGGAGCGGGGACTCGGAGCGGTGAGGGCCGCCCTCGTCGTGGGCTTGGTCTGGGGGCTCTGGCACGCCTCAGGAATAATACTCCTCGGGCACAACTATCCCGAGAACAGACTACTCGGAGCAGCCCTGTTCATAGCCTTCACCGCCTCCCTCTCCCTCCCACACGCAGACGTCCGCCGCAGCTCATCCAGCGTGCTGCCCGCCGCCTCCCTCCACGGGACCATAAACGCGGTATGGGGCCTAACAATTCTCGTGACGACTCTGCAGCGCGAGCTCGGAGGTCTCGGCCCAGCCGGAATAGCCGCTTGGGCGGTAACGTCGGCGATAACCCACATCGCCCTCCTCCGTGCAAAACCGCAGCAGGCGGAGCCCTCTACTTCTTGAGAGGCTCCTGCCTCAGCCCACAATACATACACTCCTCAGCCTCCACCGGAATCTCCCTAAGACAATACCAGCAGAACTTCATCCCAGGATTCTCCGGCACCACCTCCTCCCGCTTCTCTGTGAAGAAGCCCACAACAACCATCAAGACACCCACAGCCGCCAGTATCCAGAAAGCCTGTAGACCCACAAAAAAGAGGATAAAGCCCGTGATCGCCACTAGCATGCCAGAGAATATCAGGGGCGGATTCAACAATTATAGAACCTAAACGGCGGCTCTAAAATATTCCACAAAAACATAAACCCGTCTACCTTTCTCGCCGATCCAACTTCAACAGCTAGCCCGTCAACATCAGCCTAAATTGCTAAATATCTCACGGAAAATATTCTCTCTGCATAGATATGCAGCAGGATTTTATCCTCCTTGGCGATATAACATCCTACGAGGTAAAAGACAATAGGGTCTTACTGGTCTGCGGCGCGGCCAAGGTGGAGCTGCAAATCCTAGCTCCTGATCTGTTAAGAGTGAGGCTTGCGCCACAAGGCGTCTTCGAGCCAGACCACTC
The DNA here is from genome assembly GCA_030550155.1 of Thermoproteota archaeon. Classification (GTDB taxonomy): domain Archaea; phylum Thermoproteota; class Nitrososphaeria_A; order Caldarchaeales; family Calditenuaceae; genus HRBIN02. The sequence goes on along the minus strand of JAUQPZ010000003.1, from coordinate 79,324 downwards.
GTGGGCGGTTGTGAAGAGGGACTGGCCTCCAGCAGACTTTAAGGTCGAGGACGCTGGCGAGGTGCTGAGAATAAGGACCGCGGAGCTTATTGTAGAGGTCAAGCGCTCCCCCTGCAGGCTAGCTATCCTCGACACAGAGGGATTCACGATCAACTCTGATTATCCTCCTTACGGAATTGGGTGGAGTGGAAGGCGAGTGAAGTGCTGGAAGAGCCTCGAATATGATGAGCACTTCTACGGCTTCGGCGAGAAGACGGGCCGCCTAGACAAGAGACGGAGCGTCATGGTAATGTGGAACACAGACGCATTCGGGTATGGGCCTGAAACTGACCCTCTATACAAGAGCATTCCATTCTTCATAGGCCTCCGGAGAAAAAAGGCCTACGGAATCTTCTTCGACAACACATATAAAACGATTTTCGACATGGGTCACACGGCTGAGGACTTCTACAGCTTCGAGGCCGATGGAGGGGAACTCAACTACTACTTCATCTATGGCCCCAGCGTCAAGAAGGTTATAGAAAGGTATACGGAGCTGACCGGCCGCCCCCTCCTACACCCCCGCTGGGCCCTCGGACACCAGCAGTCACGCTACAGCTACTACCCCGCCGAGAGGCTCCTCCTCCTGGCCGACGAATTCAGGAAGACCCGCATACCATGCGACGTCTTCTACCTTGACATCCACTACAAGGAACGTTACCAGTCATTCACGTGGGACAGAAACAGGTTCTCCGACCCGGCGAGGCTTGTCTCAGAGATGAGGGCCAAGGGCTTCAGGCTCATACCCATAGTAAATCCGGGAGTCAAGGCAGACCCTTCGAACAAAATCTTCGTTGAAGGTGTACAGAAGGACTATTTCTGCAAATATGCGACGGGCGAGCTCTATCTCGCGAAGGTCTGGCCCGGGACCTGCGCTTTCCCAGATTTTACGAGAGAGGACGTGAGGGGGTGGTGGGGCAGCCTCCACGCAGAGTACGTCAAGCTGGGTTTGGCGGGCATCTGGAACGACATGAACGAGCCCGCCGTCTTTGTTGAAAGAAGTATCCCCCGGCAGCTCGCCTCACTTCTCGAGCCATACATGAATCTCATGCTAGGCAGAGGAGCACCCTATATCGAGTTAATGACCCACAGGACCATGGACCTCGACGTAATTCACTACGACCGTGGACAGAACTCCCCACATGAAAAGATTCACAACGTGTATGGGCTTCTAATGTGCATGGCCACTTACGAGGGGCTAAAGAGGCTGATGCCTAACAAGAGGCCATTTATACTCACCAGGGCGGCCTACGCGGGCATACAGCGATATTCCGCCGTCTGGACAGGAGACAACACGTCGAGCTGGGAGCACCTGGCTCTGCAGATACCCATGCTCCTGAACCTAGGTCTCTCAGGCGTCCCGATGGCTGGAGACGACATAGGCGGTTTCGCATCCACAGCGACTCCGGAGCTCCTAACGCGATGGTATCAGATCGGGGCCTTCATTCCTCTCTGCAGAAACCACACGATATTAGGTTCCTTCGACCAGGAAGCATGGGTATACGGGGAAAAATACCTCCGAGTAATCAGGGAGTTCCTGGAGCTGCGATACCAGCTGATACCCTACCTCTACACACTCCTCTACCAGGCATCAAAGACAGGCCACCCAATTATCAGGCCCCTCCTCCTCGAACATCAGGACGACCCTAACACATACACCATCCAAGACGAGTTTCTCGTAGGCGAATTCATACTCGTGGCACCCATCATCCACGAAGACTCCAGAAGGCGCATAGTATATCTCCCTAAGGGCGAGTGGATAGACTACTGGAGCGAATCAAAGCATCAGGGACCCGCATACCTGGAGGTGGACGCGCCCATAGACAGGGCGCCCATCTTCATCAAGTCTGGAACCATCCTACCCATGCAGCCGAGTATGCTATACGTCGATGAGAAGCCAGCTGACACACTCTTCATCCACGTATACCCCTCAGACAAGCCCTCAATGTTCACACTCTATGAAGACGACGGAGAAACCCGAGACTATGAAAAAGGAATCTACCTCCTGACGCCCTTCACGTTCACAAAAGAAGGAGACAGGCTGGTGCTCCAAGTTGGTGATAGAGAAGGCGCCTATAAGCCCTCGCCGCGCTCCTTCATGATAATCATCCACCTAGTCGAAAAGAAGCCCACAAGAGTCTCTCTCAACGACGCAGCACTGACCCAAGCCACATCGCCAGAAGAGATGCTGAAGGCAGAGCAAGGATGGATATTTGACGACGCTAAAAAGCTCCTACAGGTAAAGATCAGAGACAACGGAAAGAGGCAGCAGCTAACCATAAATCTCTCATAAAAGAGGGGCCGGCGCTAAACAATTAAAGCGTTACTCACGGCAGAGCTCGACATAATAATCACACATTTTTGGCTCTTTTCGGAAAAGTAATACGGCATGGGTCGAGATGTTAGGCGAGGTTGGCCGCCATTAGGGTGCCTTGCAGCACTTAGGGTCGGTGGCGCCTCTGCCTTCCAACGCCCTCTGCTGATGCATTCGTGTCAACTACTCCGGCATCCATCAGGGCCAGGAGGAGCTCGTCATAATTCTTCTCGATATCCATCAACGCGCTGTCTGGCGATGTGATATCCACCATCCGTTTGCACTTCCAGATGTATCCCCCGCTCCTCAGGTTGAGTCTGGTGAAGAGACCGACCAGCCTCTTGTTCAGCTCGTAGTTTGGCCATGAAAGTAAATACTCTACAAAGCAGTACCTGTATGCCTTTTCATGGACGTCTCCGTAGAAGGTGTTGAAGTAGAGGTTGAGGGGCTCCTCCCTCACGTAGGTCTCCCAAGTTGTGTAGCGGGTGTAGAACGGCATCCAGCCGTCCTCGCGAAGCTCCATATCCTCCAGAGAGACCGGTCTCTTCCAGAATGATGGGAAGAACCCCCGCTCCTCAAGGAGCGGTATAAGTGCTCTCTGGATAATGCCCTGCCTCATCAACTCTATTCTCTCTCTAAGGTTAAGCTCCATCGCTCCTCACTCGCCGATTAGCCTCGTCCCACCCCCCTGCCGGGCCATCCTCCACCAAAGTAACGCCAACTTTCACTGCTAAGCGGTTTAAATAAATTTGAAGAGCGAAAAATAAAGGGTATCGGCAGGCTGTCGACCGACCGGGCAGCATTATAGGAGAGCTATATGAGGGCCGCGGCATTTAACCTTAAAGCGCCAAGAGCAGAAGGCCACCGACATCTTATTTAAAGGCGCCCAGCTCCTCATGCAGCTCTTTTTCCTGCCGTCAAGCCGGGCCTCCAGCTAATATGTCCTGACCGTCTTTATCACTCCTAATGTTTCGTTGCAAGAGACACTTAGTCTCCTATAATAGCTAATGGCGAGACCTTGCGCTGCCTGCCGCAATCTATGGTTAAAGTATCTCCCACTTTGTCCATGAAGTCCTAAGTAGCATTTTATCTTCCTAAGACCCCTCTTGAAGCCGATGTTTAACAGGTTCTCAGCTAAAGCGCCCCGTCCATATAGACTTTTAAGCGAGATTTGGTGCTTTTCAGCATTGTTAATGATTTCATTCGCCAACCTGTTTTTTGCCCTCACAAGATAGTTAACCATTTCTCTGTCGGCATCATAATTGCTTCGCAAGTTTTGCGACCCCCTGTATGTTATGGTATTTCTGCAGCATAATCTTCAGCCCTACCTCATATTCACGCAATTCCAGATAGTGGGTGTTATCGAGCATCGACAGCATCTTTGCATCATGCTCATGGCTCTTTCCGACATTGTTTGCGGCTCTCAGCCGGGGTAGAATGTCCGTCCTCTTACGGACGAACACCTCGCACCCATCTTTAAAAGCTCGAGGACTTCATCACCGATTCCCGCCTCAATGCGTGACAACTGCTTAACCTTTCTAAATCCTTCACCACCGAAGACTATTTGTGGCGTCTCTTTAGTCTTCTGGTGAACATCAAAGAAAAACTCTTCACTGTTAGTGTTGTTTCAGCCGCTCCCTGATTGACGTGGGCTGCTATGGTTTTGTGAGGTTTGAGTCCAGCGAACCTTAACTATAACCTGAACTTAATTATGACAGAGGAGCAGATGATAGTCGTAGACGCTAATGAGGCCTCTGAGAACTCTAAGATGGTTGAGGCCCTAAAAAAAGTGGTAGAAGTTGCTGTCAAACCCCTAGACGCGGGAGACTACCTGATACTCGGCTCTCGGGGGCAAGTACTCATAGAGAGGAAGAGGATCTTCGACTTCCTAAACAGTCTGAAGGGAAGGCTGTGGGACCAGCTGGCTCTTCTCAAGACCTTTGAGGGTGAGAGGTTGCTGGTACTGGAGGGGTATCTGGGCCTGTATCGGAAGAGTAAGTGGAATGAGGCCGCGGTTCTCGGGCTTATCGACAGGATTGTTGTCGAATGGGGAATACCGATAATCCCCATGCCGGATGTTAAGGCCACGATGACATATCTGCTCTGGAAGCATAAGAGGCTGGGGGAGGAGAAGGCTTTGAGGGAGTATCCGTTGAGGGTTAGCGGGAGGGAGATGACACCTCAGGAGCAGGCCCTCTACACCCTAGAAGGCATGTGTGGGCACAAGACCGCCAAAGCGCTCCTTCAACGCTTTAAGACTCTAGGAGGCGTCATAGCGCTCTTTCACAACAACAGTCTGCCGGTGGTGGAGAACACCCTGAAGAGCGTCAAGGTGGGTGGAAGGAGAATACCCTCCACTACCGTGAAGCGGATGCACATGGTCATAAACACGGTTTATACGGAGCCCAGCATCAGCGATTTGGAGAGAAGGGTTGAATCAATCAGAGACAAGGGCGGAGAGGGTGAAGGCTCTGGTAAAGATGATCAAGGAGAGTAGGCGGGTCGAGACGGCCTACGAGCTGGTTGGGCTCGTCAAGGATGTCTGTCCGCCCGGGGTAGAGTGGGGGTTTGAGATCGGCCGGACGCCCGGAATCCTATACATCGCGGAAGATGGCAGGATAGTGGCACTAAGCATCTCGAGGGACGAGTTTGGCCCCTTCATGGATACGAGGATGAGAGAAGTACCCGTGAAAAATATACCGGCTGAGGCAATCTCAAAAATTGTGTCTGACCCTGACGGATTCCTGAAATCTCTCGTAAGCCACCTCTCCAAATGGCTGAGAGGCGCACCCGCCACCCACCACCTCAGGGGCGACGTTGAAGAGTTCGTCGCCGCTTTCCCCCCAGAGTCATAGCAGTATCACTCCCCTCAGCCGCTTCGTCGAGAGGCTGCCCCCTAATCACGGCGGCTCTTCACGAAAAATAATTTCAGAGTTACCTCAGCCTCCTTAATATCTCCTCTGCCTGCATCTTCCCCTTCTCTGACAGCCTGTAAACCTTTGCGCCCGAGGCGTCGGCCTCAGCCACGAAATAATCCTTATAGGGCCTCCTGAAGAACTCTGTGTCAAGCCAGTCTTTTGAAACTTCTTTCCCCAGCTCTCTAGACCTCTGGTTTATCTGCTCCCTGGTCAGCGGGCCCTCAAAATATGTCAAGAGGAGCGCCAGATCCCTATACTTCAGGGAGCCTAGATGCGCGAGGAGGTCTTGTGGAAAGCGCCTGGCCGCGTCCTCCATGATAGGGTGGCTTGTTGGGAGGAGCTCGCTTACCAGTTTCTGGGCCGCCTCGATTGCTTCCCTCAGCTTCGATGCCCCGACCACGCTTCTAACACGCACCCTGGCAGCGGGCGTGAGCTGGACCTCGACTTCTATCTCGTAACTCTCTCCCTGCCCCGTCTCTTGCATGCAGTAAGGTAGCCAGCATTCATAATAAAAAAGTATAAGCCTCGGCAGCGGGGCGCCCCTTTAAAAGGGGAATTTTGGTGGGGGAGATTGCCTGGAACAACTGTTTTCCATGCCTAACATTATTTATACAAGGGCCCCTCTATTACTTTGGACATGAGTGAAGATTGGATACGTAGGAGAAGATGGATGCGGCCCTTCGATGTTATTGACGAGATGATGAGGGAGTTTGAGAGATGGTTCGATGAGGAGTTCAGGAGGTTTGAGAGGGAGTGGCCCCGGGAGCTCGTCAGGGAGGTGAGGACGCCCACAGGCATCAGGAGAGAGATAGGCCCAATAGTCTACGGCTACTCCATTACAATAGGCCCTGACGGCCGCCCAGTTATCAGAGAATTCGGAAATGTGAGGCCGGGTCGGAGGGGTGAGGTGCCGGCGTTGACCGGTGAGAGAGAGCCCCTAGTTGATATGATTGATGAGGATAAGCAGATTAAGGTTGTCGCAGAGGTGCCTGGTGTCAAGAAGGAGGACATAAATCTGCTGGTTCGAGACTCAAAGCTCATAATCAGAGTCGATACTGAGGCGAGGAAATATTACAAGGAGATTGACCTGCCGGAGGAGGTTGAGCTAGAGAAGGCTAAGGCCACATACAATAACGGTGTCTTAGAGGTGGTGCTGCCCAAGAAGGGCGAAGGCGGGCCCTCCAAGTCGATAAAGATAGAGTAAAGAGACGCCGAGGCTCAACGCTAGTCAGGCCAGCTCCAGAACTTGTAAAGCATGTAGGCCTCTCCACGCTTGTAAAACCTGTGTTTTATCTCGTCAAACCTGAATTGCGAAGCCTCAGACGTTAGCGCCATTCTCTCCACACCCTCGGTCTCTACTATCTTGAAGCCTACCAGGTCTCCGAGCCTAGAGCCGTAGGGATGTTTTGCGCCCCTCATCTTCTCGTCTATCACATATGCAGCGAGGTTTTCTGCATCCTCCTTGGTCGGAACTCCGCCCCTCAAACCCAGCTCCTCCTGTCTTACCCAGCCCCTCCCCTGAACAAAGAATTCAATAGCGTAGAGCGGCAACCCCTCTCACACCGCCTTCCAAATAACCCTCCTAATCGAGAGCTCGTTGATTAACGCTGAGGCCGACAGCCCTAACGGGAGAAGAGCTACGCCTATCTCTGCGGGATTTGATGGCGCAACCAGCAACATATGAAGGGATGTTATGATGGCGCCCGCCACGATGGACAGAAGATTACTCAGCGTAGATGATGTGAGTGAGAGTATCGTGATTGCGAGAACCACCGTTTGGGTCGTGGGCCATGGGAGAAGCGGTGCTAGGGTCATCTTGGGAATGAACAGAGTCAAGGCGAGATAGGCCGCCGAGAAGATAGGTGGAATATACCCGATCATCCGGCTCCTTGTCTTTTCCTCATCGCCGGCGACGGGGGCGAGAGTAAAACCACTTCCACACGAAGGGCACTCAGCCTTCCACGCCTGAAGATAGACCTCGTAGCCGCATCTAGTACATTTGAAGAGTTGACGCCTTTTTATCACTGAATTGACCGCGCACCTCAGGAATATATATTTGAGCACATGTAATATGAGAGGCGTAATGGAGTCTAACAAGAATAGCGAGCTATATGATGTCGTAATAATTGGCTCAGGCCCCGCTGGCTACACGGCAGGAATCTACGCCGCGAGAGCCAATCTCAGGACGCTGATAATAGCTGGTGTCACGGCGGGCGGACAACTAATGCTGACCGGTATTGTCGAGAATTTTCCGGGCTTCCCTGAAGGCGTGATGGGCCCTGAGTTAATGGACGCTATGCGTAATCAGGCTGAGCGGATGGGCGTGGAGATAGTTTACGAAGACGCAGTGGATGTCGACTTCAACACGTATCCGAGAAAGGTGATGACGGACAGTAATACTTTTCTCGCTAAGACTGTAATCATAGCTACCGGGGCCTCGCCTAGGTGGCTGGGGCTCGAGTCCGAGAAGAGGCTGCTAGGCCGAGGTGTTTCAAGCTGCGCGACCTGCGACGGCCCGCTCTTCAAGGGTGCCAAATGCGCAGTCGTCGTGGGTGGCGGGGACTCTGCGATGGAGTATGCACTCTTTCTATCTAATCTCGTCGAGAAAGTTGTGGTGGTTCATAGAAGGGATAAGCTGAGGGCCTCTAAAATCATGCAGGAGAGAGCCCTCTCAAACCCGAAGATAGATTTCGTCTGGAATAGCGTCGTCGTAGATGTTCTGGGTGAGTTGCGCGTCGAGGGCGTCAAGATCAGGAACACGTTAACTGGAGAGGAGCGCGTTATACCTTGCAACGCCCTTTTCGTGGCGATCGGCCATGCGCCAAGCACCGAGATATTTAGAGGGAAGATAGAGCTTGATGAGGAGGGCTACATCAGGCTTAGAAATGGTCTTGAGACGAGCGTGAGGGGCGTTTTCGCGGCGGGCGACGTTCACGACAAGAGGTATAGGCAAGCAATAACGGCTGCTGGATTCGGGTGCATGGCCGCTATGGAGGCGATAAGGTTCATAGAAGGGGGGTGGCCCGAGAGGCTGACGCAGGAATACCGCACGGCGAAAGCGCTGGGTGAGGAGCCGGAAGCCGTATCAAACCCTTAGAGCCGCCTTAGAGAGGCGGTGTGCCTCGCGGACGGGCTGAGCTAGGTCTTCACCCAGCAGGCTCACCAGCCCCAAGATTGACTGAACATCTACTCTATATCCTACGCTAACGTAGAGCTTCCTACCCCTCGCGCTCTTCAAAACTATTCCGACAACTTCACCATCCGCCTCAAGATACTCAACACCATCCTCAGCCCTGACCGTGCCATAAAGGAGCGACTTAGCAACACCTATAGAAGGCGTCTCCGCAAGCAGACCCATTATACTCGCGAGACCCGCCCTCCTAGGATGGGCTAAGCCATGGCCATCGATTAACAGAAGGCTGGGCTTCGTCTCCAGAATCTTTAGAGCCGCTAGCATGAGGGGGGCCTCGCGAGAGTAGAGGAGTCCAGGGATGTAGGGTAAGATTACGCTGCCCCGGTAGGTTGCGGTCTCCGTTATGCTCCTAGTCCTTGTAGACCACGTTACAGCTGCCGCGGCGCCCTCACAGCCCCTGTATGAGATGTCGAGGCCACAGAGGAGCTCTACCTCCCGTGGGTCCAGGGGAGAGACTCTTATCAACCATGACAGCCTCTTCTGAACCTCTGTGAAGAACTCGACCAAGTGTGCTGACGACAACCCTCTGACGCTATTAGCGGCTTCACGGATTTATACTGCGCCCCGAGCCGCCACGGGGAATAGTGGGGGCCACCGCTTTTTCTCTCAACAGCTGAAGAGATTGCTCAAGCTCCGGGAAGCTATCTACGACCCTCCAGGCCCCTCTTATTCCTCGCGGGCCCAAGACTATAAGCGGCCTCCCCTCAACCGCGGCTGCCTCGGCTAGCTTGCGGTTCTCAGAGTTAAGGGGCCCGATTGGAGGCGAGGTGTAGATTACGGCGGCGCAGCTCCTAGCCTCTTCTAGGGCTTGGACCATTTTTCTCGGGCTTATCGGCTGGAAGGCCTCCTCCTCGATAACGACTCCGCCTAGTGACTTGGCTACTATGTAGTCCACGTCTCCCTTGTGGAGCACGCCTGTCGAGAAGCTGTATCCCAGCCTGTTGAGCATTCTGTAGACGAGGGAGCCACTTCCTCCACCGGCCACAACAAATATCCTCTCGTCCCTGTCTTGAGGCCACCTAAACTCCACGGTAGCGAGCTCCGGTGAGAAAAGTATGCACTCGCCTAGGCCAAAAAGGGCTGTGGGGCCCCCATCCATGATAAACTCCTCTGGCGAGTCATAAGCGATAACACCTCCATCAGAGACTATTATTAGCCTGTCAGCCATCCTGAGGGCCAGGTCTACCTCGTGGAGAGACGCGACCACCACTATTCTTCTCTCTCTGCAGACACGCTTAATCATCATGAGGACCTCCACTCTAGCCTTCGGGTCGAGATGGGTAACAGGCTCGTCAAGTATGAGGGCTCTGGGCTCCTGCGCCAAGGCCCTGGCTATCATGACTTTCTGCCTTTGACCATCGCTGAGCTCACAGAACCTGCGGTCGGCCAATTCTTCGAGACCCACATCGCTAAGCGCCCTCAACACCTCTCGCCTATCCTCCTGTGAGAGCGATCCCAGAAGCCCAGTGTATGGATATCTGCCGAGAGCAACGACCTCTGCAACAGTCAGCATGGTTAGCTTGACTTGGTCGGTCAAGACGACCCCTATCAAGCTGGCTAGCTCCCTTGGCCGCAAATTAGCCACCGCTAATCCGTCAATGTATACCACGCCGGCGATGGGCTTCAGGAGCGAGGCAAGAGTCTTCAGGAGCGTTGTCTTACCCGCGGCGTTCGGTCCGATGACCGAGACGAATTCGCCGGGCCTCACTGAGATATTCACGTCTCTTACGATGACCTTGTCGCCATAGCCCAACGAGAGCCTGACTGTGTGAATCACAGCTGAACACCCCTACCCCTGAGTAGGAGGTAGATGACGAGTGGAGCGCCGAAGAGTGCTGTGACCCCTGTAATAGGAATCTCTATTGGGCGCAGCGCGAGGCGGGAGAGCAGATCGGCTGCAAGTGTGAGCGTTGAGCCTAGTAGGGCTGAGGCTGGGATGATTGTGAAGTGGTTTGAGGTCCGGCTTAGCTGACGTGCTAGGTATGGTGCGCAGAGCCCTATGAATCCGACCGCGCCCGCGAGCGCCGTTACTATCGCGACAGGGAGAGAGGCTGCTGCGACGATCATCATTCTTGTCCTCTTCAGATTCATTCCCATGCTCCGCGCATAGTCCTCGCCTAGCAGGAGAGCGTTCAGGGGCTTCGCTAATAGGAGGGTTGATGAGAGGGAGATGGCGATGGCTGGGAGGCCCGGAGTCAAGATGCTCCACCTGGCACCGGCGAAGCTACCCATAATCCAGTAGGTGAATGCTCTGAGCTTCTCGATCTCCACCAGCGTCTGCAATATGCTTGTCAGAGAGTAGGCTATGTATGAGATCATGAGCCCCGCTATCAATATTGTCGTGGTGGACCTGACGACGCCTGAGAGCGACGTCATGAGGGCTGTGACGAGAAGCGCCCCTGAGAATGATGCTAGGTATAGAGCGTATGGATTAGTGGGAGACCAGGCTCCGAGAGTAACCCCCAGCAGCATGGAGAGGGCTAGAAAGAGGCTCGAACCTGCGGAGACCCCCAGTATGTATGAATCTGCTAGTGGATTCCTGAAAAGTGCTTGAAGAATAGCTCCCGAGACGCCGAGACAGGCTCCCCCAAACAACGCTGCCAGGGCGCGCGGCAGCCTGATGGAGTGGACAATCAGAGCTGCCTCAGGTCTACCGCCACCCACTATCGCTGAAACAGCGTCTTGAAGATTGATACTATATCCGCCTATTAGGAGTGAGGCAAGTAAGAGTGTTGGAATAGGGAGGCTATAGAGGATTAGAAGCCGGCTCCTAGTCGAGCCGACAACGGAGGATGATTGTTTAAGCCTCGCACCAGTCTCCAAATCCCGCCCCTTCACCCTCCAAGCCTCACGAAGTATTTTGGCTCATAGCCCGGATAGAGGTTGGGATATAAGATGCTGGCCAAGTCTTTGACCCAGCCCTCAGTATCGTAGTAGCCGAGCTGAAAGACCGAAGGCGCGTAAGCATAGACCCTCCTCTCCTTGAAGGCCTTCAGCTCGCCAAGCTCGGGCGCCTCAGACAGAATGTCAGACACTCCTGAGACAAAGCTGGTCGGATAAACCACCACATCCGCATCCTTACACCTATTCAACACCTCCTCAATATTCACGGTCACGCTGCCCGTGCTCCCCGCATCAGTGAAAGCGTATCGCGCCCTCAGCATGTTGAGGGCGTTGGCAGGGAAAGACTTTCCACCCGCCGCGTAAACCACACCCCTATAGACCATGAACCAACAGACCAGTGGAGACGTAGCCCCTGACGTCTCAACATCCCCCACAACCTCTGAGACCCTATTCTCGACATCGCGGAAAATGCTGAAGGCCTCCTCATCGAGGTCAAAGAACGTAGCAATGAGCTTGATCCATTCAAACCTAGCTAGAGGGCTGGTCTCCAGATACTCGTTATCCACCACGAAAGGTATCCCCAGCTCCTCGAGCCTCTGGGGAAAGTCGGACCCCGGGAATGTGTAAATTATAACTAGGTCTGGCTTCAGGGCGACTAGCTCCTCGATGCTCGGCGAGTAGTCTGGTCCCAGGTCCTTGATCTTGCCGCTCATGAGTCTCTCTTCCAAGTCGCTGAAATACCACTCGTACTGCTCACCCCACATTATCCCCGCAACTCTCTCAAGTATCTGAGGCTCCTTCTCCTTGAGCCTCTCAATCAGCGCGACCTGCGTAGCAGACATTAGAGCAACCCTCTCCACGGGAGTGTAGACTACAGTGCCCTCAAGGTCTTTTGGAGGCTGGAAGCCGCGCGGGACAAGTATCAACGTCCTGTTGAGGGCATCTTTGACAACCTTGTAGCCGTTGATGAGAAGGACCTCGAACTGGCGCGAATACTTCACCTCAAGCCTCAGCGGCACTTGAGGAAGAGGCGAGAATGTCTTTGTTGTGAGCTCTCGTAAGGTGACTGTAACTATCTCGGTCTTGGTGGTGGCTTGAGCCATCTCAGTGATGGCAACGGTCCTCGTAACCACTGTCGTGGAGTTGAGGGTAACCGTCTTGGCTTGTAGGGGCGCTATGGGGGTGAGGTAGGCGGCGGCGACTCCAATGAGTATACCTGCGATCAGGGTGGCGGCGATTAGGGGGGTGTTTCTTCCAACAGGCATAGATGGATTATCCATCCATCTCTATATAAGTTAACCGCCTTAAATACCAACCCAGCTACCCGGAGCCGCCGCCTTCAAGCTCCTGAATCCGCCGCCTAATATCCTCCAGCCTCGCCTCCAGCCTAGAGACCTGGTCCCCCCCACGGGACCCGTTGAGGAGCCGCTCCGCGAGCTCCCTATCCTCCCCCGTCGGCCTAATCACCTCAGCCCCGCGACGCCTGAGGAGTAGGCCGGCTATCCTCTGTAACAGCTTCAGCCTCTCAAGCACCTCCCCTAGCAAGGACGGCCAGCTCACTACTAATAAACAGTTTCCACCCTTCCCAGCCAAGATATTCACGTCGTAGCCCGGGGGAGCCCATTCTCAAAGAGTATAGACTTATGGGACGGTGACTGTGCGAGTTACGGTTGGTGAATGCAGGTTGCCGGGTAGAGCTGCTCTGGAGTCCGTTGTCCAGGCTGCTGTACAGAGGGTAACTAGCTTTGGCCGCGGAGTAATTCTGGGCCTTGGGACAAGCCAGACCTCGGCAGCGTTTATCGAGAGGCTCGCAACGACGGTTGGCACTCAGGCTATTGAGGCCGTTATCCCCACCTCAATCCAGGCAGAGTCCCGCGCAACTAGCTTAGGCTTCAGGGCTGGAAGCCTATACAATTACCTAGACATCGATATATACGTGGATAGCTTCGACCAGTGCGACATCCGTGGAGACCTAATCAAGGGCATGGGTGGAGCGCTCGCGCGAGAGAAGCTCCTAATGAGTCTGGCCAAAAACGTGCTCCTCATAGGTACAGAAGAAAAGCTTTCAGACAGGCTCAAAGCCCCCGTGCCTCTTGAAGTCATCCCATTCGCTGCACCCGCAGCATCCTCAATTCTGAGGAGCAGGGGTTGGAAAGCGTGCCCTAAGGTCTCGGAGGGAAAGGCTGGGCCCGTGATCACGGACAACGGGAACCTGTTGATGCTAGTAGAAGTGGGTGAGGTGGAGGAGCCCGAGGAGATGGAGCGTGAACTCAAGATGATTCCGGGCGTAGTGGAGGTGGGGATCTTTCCCAACAAGGGATACAGGGTTCTGATTGGCCTAGAGGATGGACGTGTCAGAGAGATAAAATAGCCCCCCGCCCACGCGGTCACCACTCATTGGCTCAGGACTGAGCTGTTGAAACGTTTTAACATTCAAGAACCATGTGGAACCAATTTCCAAACCTACAGACCTCTCAAAGCTTATCACCGGCAACGAGGACACCGTCAATTGATGCATAGGCTCAAGACCCACGCATCAGCCGTGCTGCTGCTCCTACTATTGTCATCGCTCTTCATGCATGTTGTCTCAGCCCGAGAGATTACAACGACTATTGGAGAGATGCACAGTGAAGATGAAGAGGGCATCCCGCTCGGACTGCGAATAACTGAGACACTCCACCAGATCATAAGAGAGCACAAAGAGGCCATCGCGGCTACAATCCTAGATTTCAGGCTTGAGCTGGGTGGACTTATCGAGAATAGGACCGAGCTTGTTGAAGAGTTTCTGGAGGAGCGGATTAACAGGACACGAGAGATAAGGGAGAGCATCAGAGAGCTGAGGGAATTATATCTTGCAGGCAACATTACGGCTGAGAAATACCTCGCGGAGCTAAGTATATTTAGAGCTGAGCTGAAGGCATTGCATCGCTCTTATGAGAGGCTTAAGGAATTCATACATGAATCACTGCTTGAGGCTGTGAAGGAGAAGGTAGAGCGGTTGAGAGAGATTAATAGAGAGCTCGGTAAACAGGTCTCTGAGGAGGCTAGAAGGATAAGGGAGGAGCTAAGAAGCGAGTCCACCGTCGAGGAAACGAGCTCAACCACAGCAACTAGCGAGACGCAAATACGGGAAAGGAGGAGGGACAGAGACCACGTCTCCTCAGCCACTATGACTACAGCGACCAGCGTGGAAGAATTCGAGAGAGGGCGTGCTGGTGGACATGAAAATAGAGGGCACGGAAACGATGGCCGCGAAGAGAATAGGCCATCCATCAATCCATCGCGCGGGGAAGGCAGGGGGCGACAATCAGAAGATGATGAGGGCAGAGGACAGTAGCTGAGACGGCTTTGAAGCCCGACGTGAATATTATTATTTACGCGGCATTAGTGTCTAAGTCGTAGGCGCTGGCTGGGGGTTGAGGCATGCTATGGCTCGTCGCGCTCGTTATAGCTTCCACACTTTCTCCTATTATTGCATATCATGTATCGTTGCTCCCAGATGGCTCGGCTATCTGGACTGTTGAGCATAGGTTTCCGCTCTTAAAGCCCGAGGAGGCTGAAGCATTTGGAAGGCTCTCGGCCCGCTCCGACAACCTGACTCTGGAGTATAGGGAGGCGGTGGAGTCAATTGTCTCCGAGGCCTCATTCACCCTCGGCCGCTCTATGTGGATTGAAGACTTCAGAATCGAGTTGAAGACCGCAAAGACAATGAGCGGAGAGATAGGCCTCATAAAAATCACATTCGTCTGGCGGGGATTCAGCAAACCCTTGGAGTCTGGGGCGCTGGAGCTTGGGGATGTCTTCATAGGCGGATTCTACCTAGCTGATGGTGAGACCTTGAGGATTACTGCGCCCGAGGGGTTCAGAGTCTCAGAGGCGAGGCCTGCTCCAGACACGTTAAGCGTGGACTACGTCGAGTGGCGGGGAAGGATTGTATTTTCAGATGGTGAGCCCCGCCTAGTCGTGAATCCGGCCTCTACAGCTTCTCAAACCCCGCAGACAATAATGATGGATATGTCCCCTCTATACGCCTTGGCGGCATCAGCTTTAGCGTTATCCGTTACGCTGGTTATTCTCAGGCGTAGAAGGAGGCGGCCGCTGTGGGAGAGTGAGCTTGACACGGTCTTACGAATAATCAAGAGCCACGGCGGCGTCATCTATCAGTCCCAGATAGTCAGAGAGAGCGGCCTATCTAAGTCCACGGTCAGCACCATATTGAAGGTCTTGGAGTCGGAGGGCAGGGTGGTGAGGGAGAGGGAGGGCCGAGAGAACCTCGTAAGACTGGCTCGATAAACTATACTAACATTTATTCGGCTCTCCACACTGAAAGGCAAGGGCGAAGCCATGGCATTCCGCTCGGCTAGACTTAGGCGTGAAATGCCAGAGAAGATAGCTGCATATATCTCGTCTCTGAGCTTCGACCATGAGATCTACCAAGCAGTGTTGGTGATAAACGCTGTCCATCTCAAGATGCTTACAAGGCTCGGCATCATAAGTGACAGGACACTCAGCAGGGCGTTGGAGGCCTTGAGGAAGGCGCTAGAGAATCCGCTGAGGCTTGACGACACGAGGCTTGAGGATGTCCACATGGTCGTAGAGGAGTATCTGTCAAGAATCGTCCCAGAGGCCGGAGAGAATCTCGCCCTAGGCAAGAGCAGGAATGACACGGTCTCGACTGCCATCAGAATGAGGGCTAAAGAGCTGTGCCTCCACCTCTGCGAGAGCGCGATGACGCTTGTGGACAGGCTCTTGGAAAAGTCTCTCCAAAACTTGGAGACGATTTACCCTGCGACCACGCATCAGCAAGCCGCGGCCCCGGCGACACTGGGCTTCATACTCTCGTCATACGCCTCGAGACTCCTCTCAACAGCCGAAAACCTCAAGCGGATATATGAAGGACTGGACCTCTGCCCCCAGGGCTCGGCTGCGTGCTGTGGCTCAACGCTCCCACTGGATAGGAATTTACTCGCACAGCAGCTGGGGTTTAGCGGTGTCTTAGAGAACGCGCTCGAGGCCTCGTCGAGCCGTGACTTCGCGGTGGAGTTGGCGGCGGCCTCTCTGAGAGGGCTTGTGGTGGCCTCCGACCTCGTTGAGCACTTGATCCACGACTTCACAGCTGGGCTCTTGGATATTGGGGACGAGTTCTGCTCCACCAGCAGCATAATGCCGCAGAAGAGGAATCCTGTCGTCTTAGAGGTTTTGAGGACTAAGGCCTCAGAGGCTCTGGGAGAGCTCGTGAAGATCTCATCGATCCTTCAGAGAAGGATTGGGGGGTATGTCCTGGATCTGCAGCAGGTCACTCCCGCGATTTGGAGGTTGATGAGGGATGCTGATCAGGCATTCAACGTCTTGGCGGATGTTATGGAGAGTCTGGACGTGAATAGGGATGAGGCTTTGAGGCGGTGTGGCTTAGAGGTCGGGATGGTGGAGCTGGCGAACTATCTGGTGTTCAGGCATGGGGTTGGATTTAGAAGGGCGCATAGGGCTTGCGGCGAGCTGGCGAGGATTCTGGCGGAGGGCGGCTTATCGGAGACGGCGCTGAGAGAGGTTTTGAAGAAGAACGGCATCAGCGAGGCCCTCAGCATAGAGGAGGTCAGGGCCATTCTGAGCCCACAGGCCATTGTGTCCGCCTACTCTACGTCAGGCTCAGCAAAGCCCAGCGAGGTCAAGAGGATGGTGGAGGCTTACAGAAAGAGAGTTAGTGAGATACGCGACTGGATCACTAAAAACAGGAGGCTGTTAGAGGATGTGGTCGAGAGGGCATTTAGCACCCAGACAGGCTAGGCACTGGCGGCGAGAAACTCTTCGACAGCACCTTGAATGACGCGCGCGGCGAACTCCAAGTCCGCGATGCTTATAGATTCCTTAGATGTGTGGGCCAGCAGCGAGTTGCCTGGGCCATAGGCGGCTATATTGCTTGAGAGCTTGTAAAGAATATTCATGTCGCTCGCACCCGTCTTCTTCAATATGCGCGGTTTCCCACCCTGCCTAAGTATAGAGCGCATAAGCACTCGGATGATGGGCATGGAGATTCTAGTTGACACCGGCTCAGTTAGCTCCGTTATCTCGATCTTGCAGCCGTGTAGTGTGGCCGCGGCCTCAACCTTCTCCAATACCGCGGATGTCTCGACGCCAGGAGGGTATCTAATGTTTATCGTCGCCTCAGCATTCTCAGGTAGCTTTGTGGGCCAATCCCCGGCCCTGATCTGCGTGACTGCCGCCGTGGGGGTCTCGTAGTTTTTTCCCCGGAAGCTCAGCTTAATGTCGGATATCATGTTTAGGAGCTTGTCCAGCGCGGACTCTCCCATGTAGGGCGCTGAGCTGTGCCCGCCTCTCGCAGAGGCTAGGACTCTAAGGGTTAGACTCCCCCTGTAGCTTATAGCTATGCCGTTACACCCAGTCGGCTCACCAATAATTACGCCGTTGAACCTTGGACTTCTTGTTAGAAGCGCCTTGGCGCCCCTCCCCTCGCCCTCCTCATCCACTAAGCCTGCAACCACCACGGAAGCCTCAGAGGTATCGATTCTAGCCATAGCAGCACCCCAAAGCATCGCGGCTAGCGGCCCCTTCGCGTCGACAGCCCCCCTTCCGAAGACCTCCACCCCCCTGACTCCATATTCGAGCTCACCCGGCACAGTGTCGACATGCCCCGCGAGAAGTAGGGTGCGGGCCCCTTCACCCCGCCTGAAGAGATAATTGCCCGCAGAGTCTATCTCGAGCGAGGTGTAGCCGAGCTTCTCCCCCAAGTCCCGCATAGTTTCTGCCAGCCTACTCTCCATGCCTGTGGGGGTGTATTTGCTGAGGAGCTGGAGTAGGATCTGCTCCACCTTCAAACCTCGACACCTTTCCTCGCATTTGAAAGAGCCTCTCTAAGGATCGAGACGCCGCTCTCTATGTCCTGCTCTGTTATGAGGTAGGGTGGCAGAAACCTGAGAACTATCGAGCCCGACCTCAACGCTAGGAGCCCCCTCTCCTGCAACTGCGAGATTATAGGCGCAACCCTCTGCCTCAGCTCCAGACCGATCATCAACCCCTTATGCCTCAGCTCTCTAACCACTCCTTCATACTCTCCCACAACCTCGCTCAACTGAGACGCGAGTATCTCGCCCATATGTCTCGCCTTTCCGGGTACATCCTCCTTCTCAAGGGCCTCGATCCCGCCAACAAGCGCGGCCAACGCCAGTGGATTACCGCCGTGGGTCGAGCCATGCTCCCCCTCCTCAACCCTCTCAGCGATCTCGTTAGAGACAGCGACAAAGCTGACAGGGAAGCCGCCGCCCACAGACTTGCCCGCGACCATCACGTCAGGCCTAACTCCAAGCTCGAGATGACTCCACACGTACCCAGCCCTTCCAAACCCCGCCTGCACCTCATCGACTACGAGATATGCGCCCACCTCTCTACACCTCTCCTCCACGGCCCTCATGAACTCGCGCGTTGCCGGGTGGACTCCTGCCTCTCCTTGGACTGGTTCAACAATAACGGCGGAGATAGAGTCGTTTAAGCCTTGGAGCAGGTCAGGCCTGTTGAAAGGCAGAAAGAGAGTCTCGCCTGGGAAGGGGTCGAACCCTTGCCTGTAGCGTGGGTTGTGAGTGACTCCCAGAGCAGCCATCGTCCTTCCATGAAACCCCCCCATGAATGAGGCGAAGAACTTCCTTCCACTCCTCTTCCTAGTCAGCTTGAGCGCGAGCTCGACCGCCTCGCTTCCACTGTTCATGAAGAAGACGTTTCTTAGATGGCTCGGTAGGATTCTGTCTAAGCTCTTCAAAGCCTCATCCAGTATTGCGTGGTCAAAGACTGGCGGCATAGATGTAAGTGTCTCAAGCTGCTCTCTCAGCCTCGCAACCACGTACTTGTTTCTGTGCCCTAGGAACGCCGCGCCGTGTCCCGTGTGGAAGTCTATGTATCTTCTCCCAGAGGTGTCCCAGACATACTGCCCCTCCGCCCTAGCTATTCTGAGGCCTCGCGGTGCAGAGAATTTCAGGAGAGAGGTCATGACGTTTAGCTCCTCATGACCCGGACAGTCTCCTCAACCATCTTACCCGCCAAGTCGTAGCCCGTCACTTGGACAGTATTCCTGAACTCCACCACAGCATTTACCTCGACCACCAGCGTATCACCCTCCTTGGTCTCGAGCAGGTCTATCCCAAGCACCCCGCTACCCATCGCCTCTCCGGCCCGAATCACCAAGTCGACCTGCTCCTCCGACAGGCTGGCGGGGGCCGCCTTGGCTCCGAGAGCCGTGTTTGTTTTCCAGCGCTGGCTGATTCTGTAGATGGCTGTCGGGACTTCGCCCCATACATAGAAGGCTCTGATATCTCGGCCGGGCTTGTCAATGTACTGCTGGATGTAGTGTATCTTGAAGTGAGGCGAGCTCATCGCCTCCCTGAAATCCATGATGTCCAGCAAGTCGTCCTCGTTCTTAGCTCTAGCAATCATGCGGCCCCAGCTCCCCAATATCGGCTTGACCACGACCGGATAGCCTATCTCGCGCGCAGCCATGATGGCTCCATCCCTACTGTAGGCCACAGCGGTCTTAGGCACTTTTATTCCGCGGCTTGCAAGTATCGCGGTCGTTACCAGTTTATCTCCACTATCCCTAATCGTCTGATATGAGTTGACTACGCGGACGCCGCGCGACTCGAGTATCGCGGATGACGCCAGGGCCCGGTAATGGCTGACGCTCCTCTGAAAAGCGAAATCAAACTGCTCGCTGTTCCTCTCGCCTAGGTAATCTATCCTTTCAGGGACGAATAGAAGCTTAAGGCCGTGACCTTTGCTCCTGATAGCCTCTATAAGCATTCGCTCTTCATGCCGCAACAGGTCATAGACTAAGCCAATAATCACTACCCTACTCTCCCCAGTCCTCCCCCACTTCCTCGGCCAGCTTAAGCACCTTAGAGCCGTTACTTGTGACTAGTTCAAGCTGGGCGCCGCACTCTTCGTGCTCGAATAATTCGCCGTCGAGGGCGTCTTCTGGGACCTTGACCGTGCCGTAGCAGACTGGGCATTTGAGTTCCGGCAAGACTACCACCTATTCAGTATTAAGGGTAATAAATTCCTAATTGATAAACGTATCTCCATTATTGAATTTCGTAATTTTTTGAACTGAATCAGCAATACTATAAACTTTGACCTCCCCCCTAAGGCTGAATCACGGTTCCTTGAGACGCCCGTATTCTCGAGAGCAGGTCTTCTCCAAGCCCACTGGTGATTAAGGCCTTACCCACGGTAGCCATCACAGATTCGCCGGCCAGCGCGAGCTTCCTGTTCATTCCCGGGCCAACTGTTTTTGAAAGCTCCAGTGCCTCGGATGGTGAGAGGCGCTCAACAACCCTCCCACCAACCATCACTCCCTCCACATCGCTGAGAAAGACTAGAAGCTCCGCCGAGAGGCTCCTCGCAATCCATGAGGCCGCCTGGTCGCCATCCACATTAAGTATCTCTCCCTCAGTCCCCAAGGCGAGAGGGGCCACTATGGGGGTGAAACCTCCCTCAAGAATCGTCGTGAGTAGCGCGGAGTTCACGGATCTTATGCTCCCCGTATATCCTCCAGGAATCACTCTATTTCTTCCCCTCTCGTCAACGATTATGATTCTCTTTTTCCTCTCGGCTAAGAGCAGCGCGCCGTCGACACCCGAAAGCCCGACGGCCTTTCCGCCGAAGCGTTGAACGGCCGAGACAATCTCTTTGTTTATCTTCCCAGCCATGGTCATCACGTAGACTTCCAGCTCGCGTTCGTCAGTGTATCTGCTCCTAATTCCTGACGGCGAGGTTACTATCATGGGAGTTATCCCCAGCTTCTTCGAGTACTCCGTCACCACGTCTCCGCCGCCGTGCACAAAGACCAAGCCCTCTCCCGACATGCCGGCTAGGCTCTTAGCGATGGTCTCCATATTTTTTTGAAGAACTCTTCCACCGGCCTTCACGACAACAACCATGCTGGATCCCCTCCCTGCCTCTACCTCCGCTACACCGGGCTGATGGGCAGGTATCTCAACCCTTCCCGCTCATCAAGCCCCAGCATAATGTTCATGCACTGGACCCCTTGCCCAGCAGCCCCCTTCATCAAGTTATCTATCGCGGCGAAGAGCGCCGCCCTACCCCTAGCCTGCTCAACCGCAAATCCCACATCGCAGTAGTTGCTGCCAATCACGTATTTTGGGTCAGGATACTTCACCGGGCCAGATCTGATTATTCTGATGAATGGCTCCTTTCCATAGTGTTTTGCATAGGCTCTCCAAATGGCCGCCTCGTCGAAATCGTCGGCCAGCCATACATGCGCCGTCGCAAGGGCGCCGCGTACATTCCCGACAGCGTGGGGGACCATCGCGACCCTGAGTCTTCTTCCACATAGCGCAGAGAGTTCCTGTTCGACTTCGGCTACATGTCTATGCCCCTCCGCCTCATAGGGCCTAATGACGTTAGCCCTTTCGGGATGGTGTGTCCCATGGCTCGGCTGCCTACCCGCCTCGCTGCTACCAACCTTGACATCTACCGCTATGTGCTCCAAGTCTATCAGCCCCTCGCGAACAGCTGGCGCCAAAGACAGTATCGCGGCGGTGGCGTTACAGCCCGGACAAGCAACCAGCCTCGCCCCCCTAATCTCGTCCCGGTGAAGCTCCGGCAGGCCGTAGACGCTCTCTGAGAGGAGGCCGGGGTTGCTGTGGCTGAAGCCATACCACTCCTCGTAGAGGCTGGGGGACTTGAGCCTGAAATCTGAGCTGAGGTCAACTACTCTGAGCCCTCCCTCCAGCAGCCTTGCAGTGAGGGTTTGCGAGACGCCTGAGGGTACGCTTAGAAAGACGACATCGGCTTCAGAGGCCATTTTTTCTATGTTTAGCTCCGTGAACTTAAGCGAGCCGAGGATGGAGCGTAGATGAAGATGGATAGAGGAGACGGGTTTGCCTGCGTATTCGCGGGAGGTTGCAGCGACTACCTCGACGCTGGGGTGGGATGCGAGAAGCCTAAGGACTTCTCCGCCTGTATAGCCGCTTGCACCGATTATCGCTACGCGGTGGCTCATCTCTTCATCACACTAATGATATACTTGACCAGCTCGTTAGCAACGTTTATGCCCGTTGCCTCCATGAAGCCCTTGAACTCGGGCACACCATTCACCTCGTTGAGATAGAGCTCCCCCGTATTCATATCCTCCAGTATATCCACAGAGATGCAGTCGCCGTTCACGGCCTCAGCGGCCTTAAGACTCAGCTCAGCAATCTCCCCATTCAGCCGGATAGGCTCGGTCTTACCCCCGAGAGCCACATTGGTCCTCCACTCATCCCCCACACTCTTCCTAGTTATCGCGCCAACAATCTCGCCGGCAATGACGATTGTCCTGATATCCCTGCCCCCACTCTTGATATATTCTTGAACTATGTGTGTTCTGAGCTGCTGGCTCTGCATCATCTGTCTGTGCTCTAAGACGCTCCTCCAGGTGGCGGCATCGTTTACTAAGGTGACAAGTCTTCCCCAGCTACCTATAGGCGGCTTGTCGACGAAGGGTTTGGGGAACTGTCTGAAGGCTATCTCAGCCGACTCTGTCCCCATGACCACCATGCTTCTGGGCACCTTGATTCCCATAGCCATGAGCCTGCTCAAAGTAAGTATCTTGTCTCCGCATAGCACTAAAGTGGTGGAGCTGTTGATTGTCTTGGAGCCCGCGGCTTCTCTTATGGCGGCTGAGTAGAGGGCCTTTTGCATCGACATGACCCTCACGAGAGCTATGTCTGTCGAGGCCTCGCCTATGAGCAATGGCGTAGTGTTGACATTTGTGAGCGTAACCGTCACGCCCATAGACCTCAACCCCTCTATCATCAGCTTCTCTTCCAGCCTTGGCGTATCGTATAGTAGCTCAACCCCCATCACTACCTTGACACCCACCCCGTCTGCCCCATTGCTGCGCTAAAGCAAGATGATAAGCCTAAATAAAAACCCATAAAATTCCTGAAGAAAAGTAAGTAAGAACAGCCACTCTCTAAAGATTCTTTGGTTGTCACCTATTCTCTCTCACCTAATCAGGGGGAAGATGCTACTAACTATGTAATCTATGAACTCTGACTCAGGCATCTTCGTGAAGGCCGTAACCACGCCGTTCCTGGTCAAGCCTATTATTTTACCCCCGCTCCTCGTAGTATAGACGATATACCATATCTTGCCATGGCTCAGGTATTCTTGGTAGAGCGAGGTGTCCATCAGTGAGGGACCCGCAAGTGCAAGCTTATCAACACCCGGAATGTCAACTTGGTCAAACCAGATCAGGCGGGTGCCCTCAGGGTTGGTTTCATGAATCTCCTGCATCTTCTCCGGGGGGATGAAGGCCTCCGTGATGCTCTTGTAGTTTAGGAAGAGGGCCCTGGAGAGAATCGTCGCGGCAGAGTTTGCGAAATTTTTCTCTTGGGCAACTGTAAGTAGCGTCTTGTCGCTGTAGTTCCTGAACTCGATGTAAGCGTCGATCGTCTTCACCACGGGGACACGCTTCCCCCTCTGGCTGATTCTGACAAGCTTATCCCTGCTAAAGATTCCTGAAAGATAGTTGTTGCCCGCATTAATGTCGTGGACATCTGTCACAAGCTCAATCTCCATATCGCCTTCCTTAACTATCTCGGGCTCCCTGAACTCTCTGAGCTTAGCCGCGATGGTCGCCAGAGTTGTCTCTTCTCTTACCTCGAAAATCTTCGCTGTAAGTACCATCTTTTTCTAAAACAGTTCAAGCCGCGCCCATATTTAAGAGAATAAGGGCGTGGCCCATGAGTATTGCTGCGTGGGTCGTGTTGTAGGGTTGAAATTGTGGCAATCGCTTTAGTATCCGTGGTTGTGGAAGGGCCGATGAGGGTCTGCTGCATAGGCCGGCGCATGGATGGTGAGTGAGGGTGTTACGTGTCGCCGTGATAGACCTAGACCACTGCCAGCCGACAAAGTGTGGGACACCTTGCATAGCCTTCTGCCCACCCGTCAGAAACAAGATCGAGGCCATAAAGATGGGGGAGAATGGGTTCCCCGTCATAAACGAGGAGCTCTGCATAGGATGCGGAATATGCATCGCTAAATGCCCCTTCGAGGCGATATCGATTGTCAACTTACCCTCAGAGCTCGGGGAGGACTTAATCCACCAATATGGTGTGAACTCTTTCAGGCTGTACAGGCTCCCATTCGTCGAGCCGGGGACGGTCACAGGCCTCCTTGGCAGGAATGGAATCGGTAAGTCTACGGCTCTCTCGATACTGGCTGGGAGCCTAAAGCCCAACCTCGGGAGGCTGGAGGATGGTCAGGGGTGGGAGGAGGTTGCTAAGAGGTTTCGGGGCACACTCATTCAAGACTACTTCAGAAGGATGGCTGAGGGGCGGTTTCAAGTGGCCTATAAGCCTCAGAACATAACTCTAATTCCGAGAGCAGTTAAGGGGAAGGTTGGCGAGATACTCACACGAATCGCAGGCTCCCGCCCCATCCACGAAGTTGTTGACCAACTAGAGCTTAGACATCTCCTCGATAGAGATGTCTCCGCCCTCAGCGGTGGCGAGCTCCAGCGTCTCGCAATAGCCGCGGCCATCCTAAGGGGTGGCGACTGTTTTATCTTTGACGAGCCTTCAAGCTTCCTCGATGTAAGGCAAAGGGTGAGGGCGGCATCAGCTATTCGAGGCTTGGTTGAGAGTGGTGAAGCCCGAGTCTTCGTGGCGGACCATGACCTTTCATTCCTTGATTATGTATCCGACACGATATTCATCTTCTATGGCGAGTCCGGCGTTTATGGCGTTGTGTCGGGCCCCTACAGCCTCAGCGAGGGCGTCAACACATACTTGGAGGGCTACGCGCCCTTAGACAACGTCAGGTTCAGAAACTATGAGATTGCTTTCTCAGTCCACACGCCATCAACACAGGATGCGGGGGGTGGCCCATCGATTTACTGGCTAAGAATGACGAAGACCTACGAATCTTTTAGGCTCGTGGTCGAGGAAGGGTATGCGAAGATGGGCGAGGTAATCGGAATAGTCGGCCCCAACGGCATAGGCAAATCCACATTCATCAAGCTCTTGGCAGGCCAAGAAAAAGACGACGAAGGTAACAGGATAGAATACAGGTCTCTCAGCTACAAGCCCCAACACCCCGAGCCTCGAGACCAACTTGTAATAGATGCCCTAAAGGAGGCGGCCGGGAGAGCCCTCGACACAGAGCTATACCGCTCAGAGATCCTAAAACCGCTTGGGCTCGACAGACTTCTCGACAGAAACTTGGCGGAGCTTAGCGGTGGCGAGCTTCAGCGCTTCGCTGTGGCTGAGGCTCTCTCCCGAGAGGCTGAAATCTATCTTCTAGACGAGCCGAGCGCATTTCTGGATGTTGAGGAGCGATACGTTGTTGCAAGGCTTTTGAAGAGGCTTGCGAGGGAGAGAGGAGCATACATCTTCCTTGTCGAGCATGACCTGATGCTTATCGACTTTGCGGCCACAAGGTTGATGGTCTTCTCAGGTAGGCCGGGAATCGAGGGATATGCCAATCCTCCCATGAATCTCCGTGACGGTTTCAACAGATTTCTCTCAGAGCTGGGGATAACATTCAGGCGGGATAAGAAGAGCAACAGGCCGCGTGTCAACAAGCCTGGCTCTAGGCTTGACAAGGCGCAGAAAGAGATGGGGGAGTATTATTACGTGGAGGCGGCCTGAACTGGCTACTCTGTCAACACTATGGTGTGCTGATTCTCCCAGCTGTGTTTAACGGCATACGCGACCTCGTTGCACACGGCTAGCATCAAAGCCTTCTCCAGCTTCCTGAACATCATTGCAGCCTGCCTCTGCTTAATCTTCAAAGCCTTCGCCGCCTTCTCAATGTCATAGCCAAAGGGGGTGTAGAACTGTGAAAGGTCTACAGGAACCCGCGGCTTGTAATCCCTGACACGGAAACACGCCTCAAGCCAAGCCGCCGACTCCTCTCTCGACGCCACGTGCTTCTCGTTCCAGCGGCTCAGCAGGCCCCTCCTCTCAGGTAGCAGCTCTCCCACCAGCTCAGTAATAGCATCCCAGACGATTATGCTTCTTCTCTCGGAGAGGCTTAGACTCTCGGGTATGCAGAGGATGTAGCTGGTCATTTAGCCTAGCCGCTGAAACTTGGGATATCGGGATTTAAGCTTGACCAAGCTAAGCGCCTCTACGTGGCTGCATTCCCTACCTTACTCCTCAGCCTCTTAAGGAATCTTTCAGTCCTCTCCTTTCGAGGGCGCTCAAGGACCTCCCGCGCATCGCCTTCCTCCACTATAACCCCCTCATCGATAAAAACAACCCTATCGGCGGCGGCCTCCGCGAAGTCTACCTCGTGAGTCACAATAAGCATCGACCTACCCTGCTTCGCGACTTGGTAGAGGGTCTCCACAACCTCGTATCTGAGCTCGGGGTCTAAGGCCGAGGTCGGCTCGTCAAGTAGGAGGAGCTTGGGGTCTATCGCCAGAGCCCTAGCGATTGCAACCCTCTGCTGCTGCCCGCCCGAGAGCTCTAAGGGATACTTGCCAGCTAGCTCCCCTATACCCAGCATACTCATCACAGAGTAGGCAATCTTCTCTGACTCCTGCCTTGGCAGCCTCCGATTGAGCTCTAAAGACAGTGCAACGTTCCTGATCGATGTCATGTGAGGGAAGAGATTGTATTGCTGGAAGACAAAGCCGATGCTCGACCTAATCCTCCTAAGAGTTGAGGGGTCAGAGTTCACGAGCTCTCCGTCAACTCTTATCTCGCCCGACCACGGCCTCACTAGGTAGGGGATACACTTCAGGAGCGTGCTTTTGCCTGAGCCACTAGGCCCCAGTATGACAACCTTCTCACCCTTATCTACAGAGAGGTGAACACCTCTCAACACCTCGACAGAGCCGTACCCAGCCTTCAACCCATCAATCAATAGCAACGGCTCGCTCAAATCAACGCCCTCTTAAACCCAGGTATAGCATACTTGCTCTCAAGCGTCTTAGCAAACTGCGAAGTTGGGAGGCATATGGCCAAGTATATCGCCGCAGCCACCAGATAGATCTCAGGCATAAAGGTATACGAAACCATATACTCTGTTTTTCTGAAGAGCTCTGCCACGCCGATTATCGAGGCGAGGGATGTGTATTTGACGAGCGCCACAAACTCGTTAACCAGCGCGGGCGTAGCAACCCGGATAGCTTGTGGAAAGATGATGTGCCTATATGTCTGAAGTGTGGACATTCCGAGCGACTCTGCGGCTAAATACTGCTCCTCGGGTATGCTCTTGATTGCCGACCTGAGAAGCTCGGCCTGGTAGGAGGCGCTGTTCAGCCCAATAGCGACTATCGAGGCTGTGAAGGCGTCGAGCTTGACTCCTAACGCGGGGAGGCCGAAATAGATGAAGAATATCTGGACAAGTAAAGGTGTTCCGCGGAAGAACTCAATGTAGGAGCGCGCGACCACTGAGAGAGGGGCGGAGCCGAATACGCGTGCGGCGGCAAGCAGAGAGCCTAGCGCCAAGCCCAGCGCGAAGGAGAGGACGGTCAGCTGAAGGGTGACGGGAATGCCCTCTGCAAGATATGGCAGGATCTCGAACAAAAAACGGTTAAGGTCCAACTCCTACTTTCAAGCTACTGTCCAAGCCACTTATTAATCTCGTCCTGGAAGATCTTCGCCATCTCCCCTGTAGACGTCAAGTCCTCTATTACCTTGTTGACGACATACTTCAGCTCTTCTTCGCCTTGCGGTATACCTACCGCTGCACCGCTGAGGCTCCCAATCTTCAAAACTACCACGAGGTCAGGGTCTCTGGCGGCCAGCACGCTGCCGATGATGTCTC
Source organism: Thermoproteota archaeon (assembly GCA_030550155.1). GTDB lineage: Archaea > Thermoproteota > Nitrososphaeria_A > Caldarchaeales > Calditenuaceae > HRBIN02. The sequence goes on along the minus strand of JAUQPZ010000003.1, from coordinate 51,228 downwards.
CCACCACGATTGCGTCGAGATCGCCTCTCTTAAGAGTCATAATCATCTCTGGATACACCCTGTCGTATGAGACGATGTTCGCCTTCCCTCCAAGGTTGGTCCTAGCCCACTCCTCCTGTATTGTTCCCTGCTGCACGCCTATGTTCTTACCGACTAGCGAGGATTCCGAGTTTATCTGCGAGGCCTTCCCCTTCAGTGTGACGACCGCGCCATCATAGGCAACATAGTAGCCTTTCGAGAAGTCGATTTCCGTCTCACGCTCGGCGGTATGGTGAAGGTCGGCCAGTATGAGGTCGATCTGTCCGGCCTTCAGGGCCTGTATCAGGGCCCCAAACTTCATGTCCCTCACCTCAAGCCGAACACCTATCTCTCTAGCAATTCTCTCAGCGAACGCGATGTCTATCCCAGCAAAATTCCCACCCGCATCGATATACTCGAAGGGAGGCCAGTCCGCGCTTGTCCCCACAATCAACACACCCCTACTCTTGATAGTCTCCAAGAGTGAGGGCTTGGTCGGCGGCGGCGTGAGGGACGAGACGGCATAGAATCCTCCAGCACCGATAACGATTCCGACTACTAGCGCAACAGCGAGCCAGACTGAACTGATACTTTTAGCCGTCATACTCGCCTATTGGGCGGGTCAGACCCTATTTAAACCTTTATAAGAAACGCCCCGCTTAAAAGACGAAATGATTACTTGATATGCCTTTTATACACGGAGTCTTTAGTTCCATTAGCGCTGGACCGTAGTTTCTTTATTATGGGATTATTTCACCAAATTTAGAAAGAATATATATTAGCCTGATGCATAAGAGGGGCATGGCCAGGTACAGGGCTCCCGATATTCCTGCCGAGAAGGTTACGCCCGAGATCGTGAGAGATGAGCTGCTGAAGTGCTTTGAGAGCGCTAACAGGGAGTTTATGGAGATTCTCGGACAGCCGTATCAGGATGCCGAGCTGAAAAAGCAGGTGAGGCAGTTCTTGGAAGGCGTCTTTAGGCAATGTGGCGTGAGCATCGAGAACCCCACCAAGGAAGGACTTCTAATGGCCATAGAGTCCTGCAAGTCGAACGCCGAGAAGATGATGGGCGAGAAGGGCTCCGCAATCATCAAACACCACTATGAGGAGATGATAAAGCTCGTTAACAAACTTCCATAAAGCTCTACAAAACCCAGCCCACGCTGACTCTGATAGGTATTCTAAATTCATTAATAAAAATGGATGTTTGGGCCTCCCGCAGTTCTCACACTAAACGAGTAGCTCTGCCTTAACTAGGGCGTCAACAAGCTCTCTTATTGGTTCGCGGAGCTCGTCGGGGCTCAGCTCCGAGATCTCAGCCACCTCTTGGATAACCTCCTCCATGGTTCTCCCCTCAAACCTGTCCCATATAGCTACGATTGACTCGTTTACGAGGTATGCGACGCCTTTCTCGTTGACGAGGAGGAGCTCCCCCTCACCTGTCTGGGTCAGATACCCTTTTTTGCTAAACTTTTTTTCTTCAGTCAATTCAGCTAGAGTTCGGGGGCTCTCTTATAACTCTTCATTGCATATTTCAAGGAGGTGTGAAATATTAATGCGATTATCTAAGGACAGCCAAGTTTTTCAGATTAAAGCATTATATTGCTGAGGCCTATGTCTCTCCGATGTTTCAGGCTGGTCAAGGCTCAACCTGGGGGTTAAGGAATAGGCTTGCGCGGATAATCAAGCCGAGCGACGGCCGGACGCTGATGCTGGCTGTGGACCATGGATATTTTCTGGGGCCTATCCGTGGTTTGGAGAACCCAAAGCGAGCCATTACGCCCCTACTCCCACACGTAGACGCCGTGATGCTTACGAGAGGTGTTCTCAGAACATCCATAGACCCAACAGCTGATATCCCAGTTGTGCTAAGGGTCTCAGGCGGCAACACGATAGACGGGCCTGTGCTCGGGAACGAGGAGATAGTTACCTCCGTCGAGGATGCCTTGAGGCTGAATGTCTCGGCGCTCGCGTTCTCAATATACGTCGGGACAGAGTTTGAGCATCAGACGCTTAAGGCGCTGGCGAGGTTGGTGGACGCGGGGGAGGAGTACGGAGTGCCGGTGCTGGCTGTAACTGCTGTGGGGCGTGAACTGGAGAAGAGGACCGCGAGGTATATTGGGCTTTCTTGCAGGGTCGCGGCAGAGCTGGGGGCCCATTTCATAAAGACATACTATACTGATGATTTCCACAGAGTTGTGGACTCCGTCCCTGTGCCGTTAGTTATAGCTGGCGGCCCGAAGCTCGAGACTGACATGGATGTCTTGAGGCTCGCGTATAACGCAGTCTCGGAGGGCGCCGCTGGCCTAGACTTCGGGCGCAACGTCTTCCAGAACCCCAACCCTGTAGGAATGGCAAAGGCTCTCAGAGGTATCGTGCACGAGAACATGACTCCTGAAGAGGCCGCGGAGCTGCTCAAGCCGGAAAAAATAAAGGCTTGAAAGGGCTCTAAAAGTTAAAAACCATTTTTACCACACTTGCTATTTATGAGCTTGTTGAAGACGCCTACAGTAGTCTGTAAAGGTCCTCTGGAGATTGAGCTGGTTGAGCGAGCTCTCCCGGAGCTCGCGGCCGGAGAGTTTTTGGTCAAGGCTCGTATGACAGCAATCAGCACGGGGACAGAGCTCACTCTCTACGCTGGTGAGTATCCTGCGGGAAGTGTCTGGCACAGCATCGCGAAATATCCGCTGGCGTTGGGGTATTGTCATCTGGGCGAGGTTGTCGATGTTGGCGAGGGCGTAAAAGATGTTAGCGTAGGTGATAGAGTCGTGGGCTGGAAGCCGCACAGCATGTACTCAATCTATGGCCGTGGAGATCACTGGGTCAAGGTTTCTGTGGAGGTATCTGATGAGGAGGCAGTGATAACGAACTTGGCAGTAATATCTATAAATGCTGTGAGAAGGGCTAAGATACAGCTTGGGGAATGCGTAGCCGTCTATGGGCTTGGCCCCATAGGCGTCTTGGCGGCGCTCTTCTCGAGACTAGAGGGCGGCTTCCCCGTTATCGGAATCGACCTTTTCGAGCATCGTAGAAGACTTGCCGAAAAAATTGGTGCAGCTCATTTGACCTTGGATGGTGCAGATCCTCGGGTTGCCGAGAAGATTAAGGATGCAAATCACGGTCGATTGGCCGATGTAGTTTTCGAGGCTACTGGGAGCCCTGAGGCCATTCTGGCTGAGTTTCAGGCACTACGTAGGCAAGGCAGATTGATAGTTTTGAGCAGCCCTAGGGGACCGGTGCCTTTTGACTTTCACGACCTTTGCAACTGGCCTAGCTACATAATCATTGGGGCGCATGTAAACTCCCATCCAGAGACCGAGTCTGCAGACAATCCGTGGACGCGCAGAAGGAACGGAGAACTATACCTCGACCTTGTTCGGAGAGGCGAGATATCTGTCAGAGAACTTATTACGCATCGCTTCAGGTGGGATATGGCTGCCCAAGCCTATCAGCGCATATTTCAAGAGAGGGGGGCAACGGGCATAGTAGTGCTGGATTGGATGTAGATATAGACTGTTGCTGAGACTGACTCGTTGGCACCCGAAATCGTGAATAATTATATTTTGGCGGGACTTTTTTATTGTGCGGCGGGGTCAAGGTCGTCTTGAAGTTTTTCGCGACGACGATAACTGGGTTAGAGGATGTAGCTGCCGACGAAGTCTGGAGACTTCTGGGTGTTGAGGCTTTCACTGATGTCTCGAAGGTGTTCTTTGAGTCTACACTCGAGGGCTGCGCCCTCCTAAACTTCTCCGCTAAGAGCATTAACAGGCTCTACTTATTATTGGCTAGGTCAAAGGCTAGCAGTCTGTCTGAGATTGAGTCTGTTGTTGGGTCTCAGAGTTTTCAGGAGTTTATCGGCCGGGAGCAGAGCTTCGCAGTTAGAGCAGAGAGACACGGCGTCCACAGCTTCACCAGCTTGGACATGGCTGCGACCGTTGGAAGAGCCATCATCGAGTCTTATAGGAGCGCTACTGGCGTTAGACTGAGAGTTGATTTAAGCAACCCTGATGTAGAGTTTCTCGCAATTCTCAGGGACAACGACTTCATCCTAGGACTCAACACGACCGGCCCCTCTCTCCACCACAGATACTACAGGCTCAGACACCACAGGGCAGGGCTCGCTCCAACCATAGCGTACTCCATGCTCATGATCTCTGGTTGGACCGCGGGCGAGCCTCTTCTCGACCCCTTCTGCGGCGCAGGCACAATCCCCATAGAAGCCGCTATACACGCTCTCAACATTCACCCTGGGTTGAGGGCCGAGAAACTGGCCCTAAGAAAGCTGAGGATGTTTGACGCTGAGCGTCTTGAGGAGATGTCTCGACGACTGCTTGAATCTGAGAAAAATCCGGAGCCACTAGACATTACGGGAGTCGATGCGTCGCCGAGATCTATCGCAGACGCCGAGAGTAATCTGGAGGCCGCGGGGCTGAAGGGGTGTGTCAGCTTCACTGTGGGTGACGCTCTCAGGCTTGAGAGAGTCTTAACCGAGCCGGCCAGGAGAATCGTCTGCAATCCACCTTTTGGATTGAGGATGGGGCTAAGAGACCCGGAAACGTTCTACACGGAGGCCTTCAGGTCTATGAGAAGGGCCTGTCCTGGAGCGGGCTTGACTGTGCTGGCAAGCAAGCCTGTGGTTGTTGTAAGGGCGCTGGAAAACTCGGGCTGGGCCGTGTTGGGTGAGAGGCGGATTCTGCTCGGCTCGATATCCGGCTACATTATTAGCGCGGCCACCTAGCCACGCCTACTCTAGCCTTGGAGCTACTAAGTATTCGAGCCTGCCCGCGGGGAGCGTGAATGTTAGCTTGATGGGCTTGTTGCTGCTTAGCTGAATCAGCGTCTCCTCTGATAGGTCTTTGCCTGGCCTAACTATTCGCTCCAAATATGCTAGACTAAAGCTGGCCACAACCTCGGTCGAGGCCTCAACCTCGTAGACCAGCGCGCCGTCCTTTGTAAGCTTGTTCTCAACCACGCCCATATCACCCTTCGCCGTCAAGACGACCGCCGCTGGCTGAATTATTATTCTCACAGCATCCGATACAAGACTTGCATCCTCTATAGCCTCCCAGAGGGCCTCAGCGTTTACTCTGGCCCGCCCCTCAAAGGCCAGCCTCGGAGACGCGCTCGTGGTTGCGACTGGCTCCAGCGTGTTAAGCTGGTATCGTCTTTCCCTAGACTTCGTCGGGTCCGTCAACACTATGTTTAGCTTCCTCTTCTCATCGTCATATACAAGCGTGATTGACTCTCCCTTCTTGGCTCTCTTCAAAAACTTCAACAGCTCCTGCAGATTCACGGTCAGCTCCGTCTCCCTATCCACCTCGAACTCCTCGGCGGCCTCCTTCCTCAACTCAAAATCAACTAAGCTCACGTGCGCAGGGTCCATGGAGACCAGCCTGAGCGAGTCCTGCGTAACCTTAAAGGAGCCCTCATCGACCACCGCCGCTATTGCTTTGAAGAGGTCGGCAGCATAGTCCGCGTTGGGAAGCCTCATGGTGAACATGTATGGCTCTCTCCGGAACTATTGGTCGGCCGCTTGGCTTAAAAAGTCTTTAGCCTGTGTGGCGGAGTGGATTTTATAGGGGATATACCTCGGGATTAGCCATAAGTGTGTTATATACCAGTTTATAAAAGGGTTTTAGACCCTATCAGCGTGACAATCTTCAGCCCTATAAAAGAGTCAGACATCACAAAGGCTATTGCGTCAACCTTCATGGAGATGTTCACTGACTATGCTCGAAGCGACGTCATCATCGTTGGCGCAGGACCGGCGGGGCTGATGGCTGGCAGGGAGCTCGCTAAAAACGGTCTGAAAGTTCTTGTCGTTGAGCAGAACAACTACTTAGGAGGCGGCTTCTGGATAGGCGGATACTTGATGAACCCAGTGACGTTCAGGGCTCCCGCCCAAGAGATTCTGAGGGAGCTCGGAGTCCCATTCAGGAAATATGTTGAAGGGCTCTACGTGGCTCACGGCCCGCACGCCTGCTCAAAACTAATTGCCTCCGCCTGCGACGCAGGAGTGAAGTTCCTCAACTTAACAAAACTTGACGACGTAGTCGTGAGAGAGAACGCGGTCCGCGGCGTCGTCGTAAACTGGACGCCCGTAGAGGGCCTCCCCCGGCAGATCACGTGTGTCGACCCTATCGCCCTTGAGGCGAGAATAGTCATTGACGCCTCCGGGCACGATGCTGCCGCTGTCAAGAGACTTGAGGCGAGGGGGCTGGTTAGGACTAGGGGGATGGGTGCGATGTGGGTCGAACAGTCTGAGGACGCGGTTGTGGAGCATACAGGAGTCATCTTTCCGGGACTAATCGTCGCAGGCATGGCGGTCGTCGAGACCTACGGGTTGCCGCGGATGGGGCCAACTTTCGGAGCCATGCTGCTCTCAGGTAAGAGAGCCGCGGAGATAGCTCTAACAGAGCTCCAGAAGCTGGAGGCCGAGGCAAGATAGAGGACCCCAGCTCTTGACGCTTAGACCATACAGAGGCCTCAAATTACTCATCTACAGAGACCCTAAGTCCAGAGCGCTGAGCTACGATAAACTCTCCAGCACGCTCGAGGACCAAATCCCTGAATGCGAGGTCGAGCTAAGAGAGGATTATCTGGCATACGCGATGAGGCGCTGGAGGGTCAATCCAAAAGAGACTGCGGCCCGGCTGGCCTCGCTCAGGGTCGTGGATATCTTGAGATGTGAGCCTGTAGGAGAGCCTCTTATCGGTGAGATCGCATACGAGGAGCGTGTCCTGCAAGACCCTAGCCGGAGCACAGCAGGCATACTCTACGAAGGATACCTCTTCCAGTCTTTTCTCCACTCCCTAATCCCGGTGGAGGAGAGGCGATACGGCCTGCTCCACACGGTCTTGACGTCTCGGCTCTTGGTGACGAAGGAGGAGGGGGAGGGGAGGGCGCACGCGAGGACAATAATGCTGGGCAACCCTGCAATCATCTCCACGACAGGCTTGGTCGAGGCCCCCGCGCTTCCGCCAGAGGTCTACATGGGGCTATGGCTACTTAGCAGCCCTGACGTGCAGCGGCTAGCTGTGGAGGAGGAGAGGCGTAGGCTGGGGGACATGGTCCTCTCATATGACGATGAGAGGATGACTAGTGTCGTTGTGGGATACGTCCTCCAAGCGGTATTTTACTACCTGTTTGGAGAGGCTTTCTGCACCGACCCCAGCTGTAGGCTCTATAACTCTCACACCCATGAGGAGCTGATCAGGGCTCAGATAAAGAGCGGGGGGCTTTGCCATAGGCATCAGTCGCTGCTCCGGGGGCTGGGATAGCCAGAGGCCTTCTCCACACACAGCTACTCCTCAATCATGGGAAACACCCTCTTCGCATTATTGTATGTCATATCTCTCAGAATCTTCTCCGACACGCCGTTGCCCAACAGCCACTCTAGACATTTGGAGTAATTATCAAGGCTTCTTATCCCTGAGAGATAGGGTGGCCCAAGCTTCTCTGACGGTGCGTGAGGTGCGTGGTCGGTCTCGAGAAAGTCAGCCTGGCCTTCCCTGACCTTATCTAAAAGCCCCTCTTTGAGCCTCCGCTGCCTAAGAGGTGGGTTGACCTTGAGGGCTAGGCCGCTGCTTCTGGCCATATCCTCTAGGCTTAGCATTAAGTGGTGCGGTGTGACTCCACAGACTGTTTTGAGGCCTTGCTCCTTTGCTGAGGCTACTATGCTGACTGCGTCAGGAGTGCTTGTGTGGACTATGTAGAGTGTGCCCCTGAAATCGTTTTCCAGCGCCAGCCTTACTTGGTCCTTAACAGACTCGACCTCAGCCTCAGGCGGCCTGCAATATCCCCATGTCCAAGGCTTGGAAGGGTCCCACAGCTCCTCCCTGAAGAGGCTGGTCTTCTCACAGTGGACTGCAAGCACACCCCTATACCCGAGCTCCGAGAGCCTCCTGTAGACCGTGCGCTGGGCCTCGATGGTGCTTGCCTCTAGCCCCTTCATAGGAGCGGTATACATCTTGAGGCCCGCTACCCATCTCAGGTTTGCCACGGCCCCGACGGCCTCTTCCAGCTGCCCGATGTCCGGCGTCGCGGCCACGTAGATATAGTATCCGCGCTCCACCCCCTCCCGCCTCGCAGTCTCAACCCTTCTTCTAGCAGTGTCAAGGGTTGTTACTGGCGGGTCTGTGTTGGGCATGTCTATGATTGCCACCACACCTTGGGTGCTCGCAAGTATGGCGACTTCCCGAATAGTGGCCTTGTAGCTCTCATTCCAGTCTCTACAGTGAACGTGGGGGTCTATGCATCTCCACCCCTCCAAGCGGCCGGCACCCCTACCCTTTCAGGAAGTCGGGAATCCTGCTGATCTCCAGCAAAGTATCACAGTATTCACAGACTACGACGCCGTGCTCCCTCTCGACAATGTAGCGAGGCGTGGCAGGCTCCCTCTCATAATTGGTTATACAAGTCGTCTCCGGGCACCTTATCTTCCCAATTATCTTCTCAGGCAGCCCAGGGCTATGCTTCTCGACCTTCCAGTCCCTGATGTAGTTTATAGTCATCTGGGGAAAAACGAGTGCGAGTATCTTGGCCTCCTCCTCGCTAACCATGTGGTGGTAGAGCTTTACTATGTCTTTTCTTCCGAGCTTCTTGCTTGGGACATTGTAGAGAACTATGACCGAGATGTCTGAGCTTCTATTGAGTGATTCTAAGTTGAGGAGCTTGAGGACTTGGTTGGCCCGCCACGCGGGGATGTGGTCGAGCACGGTCCCCCAGTCAATCTTCCGGACCAGGAGGGATTCGCCGCTCATGCAACCCCACCCAGGATGAGGTATAAGAGAGCCTTTCGGATAGGGAGGCCGTTCCTCGCCTGTTCAAAATACCATGCATTGGGCAGGCTGTCGACCTCAGGTGAGAGCTCGTCCACTCTTGGAAGCGGATGCATGACGCCCAGCTCCTTCTTGCCATATGAGAGGAGCTTCATGTCCACTATGTATGAGCCCTTCACCTTCTCATACTCGGTAAGGTCGGGAAATCTCTCTTTCTGGATTCGCGTAACGTAGAGAACATCAAGCTCAGGCATAATCTCTCTAATCTCTTCACTCTTAACGACCTTCCTAAACACCACCCCCCTCTGAGAGAGATGTAGCTCCACCTCCCTCCTAACCTGCAACAGCTCGGGAGCCATAAAGAATATCCTGACGCCGTCGTGTTTTGAGAGTAGGTAGCAGAGTGATGGAATAGTCCTTGAGAATCTCAAGTCTCCGAGCATCCCCATGGAGAAGTTGTCAACCCGTCCAAGTTTTTTCTTGATGGTGAAGGTGTCGAGCAACGCCTGAGTCGGGTGCTCTTGGCTTCCACTCCCCGCGTTTATAACCGGGATCGACGTAGACTCAGCGACAAATTTCGCAGAGCCCCTAGCGGGATGGCGTAGAACAATGCAGTCCACGCCATATCCCTCGATCATCTTGACGGTATCATATAGCGTCTCCCCCTTCGCCATCGATGAGATAGAGGGGTCGTGAATCGAGATTACATCTGCTCCAAGCGACTTCGCAGCCACGTAGAAGCTCTGAAAAGTTCTGGTGGAGGGCTCGGCGAAAATCAGGGCCACTTTTTTCCCTCTAAGCGCGTCTTCAACCCCAGCTACACCAGACTCAATCTCTTCCGCCACCCCGAAGACCAGCTCGACATCCTCGCGGTTAAAGTCTCTGCAGCTAATAATGTCTCGGCCAGCCAAGGTGTTCTCGAACTGTTGCGGAAAGCTCCCGAGGATGTTTTTATTCCCCGAGTCGCCTCCCCGAGACAACAATACTAAAACCCACCCTCAAAGAGGCGGGTCGTGGATATAAGCATATTCAGCAGGCACCAGACCAAAACATGCGGAAAATACGCTTTTACAGGCTCATGCTGTTGTTGGCCAGCCTCTTAAAGCTTTAGTCCAAAGGCTCTCGCGAGTGACTCAAATTTTCTGAATTCCTCGATGAATTTTGAGCCCTTCTCCGTTAGATAGTAGAGAGGCTGGACCTCACCCCGTCTCTCCAACATGCCGCGGCTCACCAGCTCGTCTAGATACTTCATTACACGGTCATAGGGAAGGTTTGCGTCCCTCATGATTATTGTCACTCGAGCGGCTCCCTGAGACGACACAGACTCCAGAATATCCACATAGATTCTGAGCCGCGACCTATACTCCTTTCCTCCGCGCACCTCTTCTCACCACCGACCGGCAACGGATGCTCACACTACACTTCTTCTCCAAGCTTAACGAGTTGTTTCGATGAATGAGGGTATATCGAGTAGAAATTTATTTCTAAGAGACTCCAACCACTGCTCCTCGCCGCAAGTTGAAAGAGCATTCAGCTCCCCATCCCGCCCACTCTAAAGACTCGAACCCTTGACCCACTTAGTATGCTCTTCACTAGTTTCTGCCCACCTTCCCCCCTCTTCGAAATCCTAATTCTGCCCCCCTTCCCCACCGTGGCCATGGTTATGAAGCTGTCTCCGGCGTAGACAGCGACCTGCTCACCCTCCTTTGAGCCGTTGATCAGAAGCTCAACCGTGGCTCCCCCCTCGTTAACAGAGCATTCAAGCTCCTCCCCCACCGCTAAAAGCCTAGGCACCACCTCGATCGTAACTCCCCACCTCTTCTCAAGCCTCTTTATTCTCTCGGAGTAGCGTTTGAGAAGCCTCTCAACATCCTCCCTCTCACAGCTCACAACGATCTTCCCATCCTCGACTGAGACGTCAAAATCCTTGGCAACTTTTCTCAAAGCCCTCGTGAGCCTCTTTACAGCCTCCTCGACGCTGACAAGCTGTCCCTCGCGGCCGTGAACCTTCACAACTGTGACTTGCTCGCCGAAAGTGTAGATCTCATACTCGAGCCTCGATGCCTCCAAGTCCACCACCTCAACTATTGGTCTGGCTAGGTCTCGGTCCGACATGCCCATTGGCACTCGGACAGTCTGCCTAAGCTCGTAGACCTTCTCGACGGCCCCATTTCTAATGAATATCACGGTGTCGATGATGTATGGCAGAAGTCCGAGGTCGGTCTTCGAGATGAATCTCTGAATGGCGTCTATCGGGTCGCTTGCGTGAATCACCCCAACCATACCGACCCCCGCCAGCCTCATGTCTATATAGACCTGAAAGTCTCTGGAGCGCCTCATCTCATCGAAGATCGTGAAATCGGGTCTGATGAGCAGCAGAATCTCGGCGCTCTTCTCGAAGTCGCCCTCCAGCGGGCCAAACTGCGTTATCTCCGGACCAACTTGGAGGTCGCGAGGCGACTCAAAAGTTTTGACAATCTTGCCTAGGCTCCAGTAATACTCTGCTAGGCTTGAGGCGAAGGTCGTTTTCCCAGACCCTGGCGGCCCAGCTATCAATATACCCTCGGCCCTGCTTGAGAGGCGCTTTAGGAGTTTCTCGGAGAGCTTGTAGTCCTGTATTGTAAGCCTTGCTATCGGCCTAACCACGGTAATTTCTACGTCGTCGCTGAAGGGCGGTTTGGTGATCGATACGCGATACTGGCCTAGCTGAATCACTGTAGCGCCGCTACGATTAATCTCCACAGACGCCTCCTCACTATGCTGCGTAATCCAGGCTATATCGTTGATCATTGCGTCAGCCTCCTCCTTGGTGAACGGCTCTTCCCGCAGCTTAACGAGCCTAAAACTTCCCGGCCTCCCCCTCTTCGCCATAGGCGGGACACCGATCTTTAGGTGAAGGCTCATCGTGTCATCCGTGAAGTATTTCTGGAATGGCGGCTCCCTCTCTTTTTCAACCACCTTGAAGTATTTTGCGGAGACATTCTCAGCCTCAGCCACTAGGTATTGGACATAGTCTGAGGTGTAGAGTGTTGCTTTCTCCTTCCTCGCCACATCCCTTATCAGGGCGTCAATCCTCCCGCCTTTAGCGAGCCGTATATCCTCGAGGCTCGGCCTCTCACCAGCAAACCTGACCTCGACTCCGCGGGAAACGCCCAGCTCCCTCAGCTTCTTCACCTCACTTAAGCCCACAATACCCTCCATCCTGCCCCGTGAAGCCTGTGCCTGAAGCTCGTCGAGTGCGGCCACGGGAATAACTATCTCGACATTTTCCAACTCTCCGCGTTCAAGCATAGCCGACAATACTTGGTTGATTAGGATGCTGGTGTCGGGGGCTATTTTCTCCTTACTCAACCCGGCCAATTTTACCAGTAGCTCGGGGCTTATAAGTTGCAAGCTCCCAGAACCCTCCGTAGTCGAAATAAGAATAAGAGGAGGCTAACACCACCTCTATTCCGGATGCCTAGAAGAGGGCATTCAAGGCTCGACCCGTTTGTTCCGACGGGCTGGGATATTGTCGGGAAGATGATAGATTTTGCCGACGTCGAGGAGAGCTCGGTTGTTGTAGACCTGGGGTCGGGAGATGGGAGGCTGGCAATTGAGTCTAACAGGAGTTATGGCGCGCGCTCAATCGGCGTTGAGCTCAACCCCATACTCGTTGATATCTCGAACAGAAAGACGCGGCTACTGGGGCTGGAGGGCGTATCCTTCCTTAACGCCGATATCAGGATGATCAGCCTCGAAGGGGTAACGCATGTCACGGCCTATCTCACGAGCGAGGCCCTGAAAAGGATAGAGCACGTCCTCCTCACAGCTCCTCAGGAAGCAATCATAGTCACGCATAACTACCCTATTCCGGGGTGGCGGCCGGTCGAGACATTAGACACTTGGTCGAGCTCAGATGCGAGGAAACACAGGCTCTACAAATACATTAAGGGAGTAAGTGCGCCCACTCAGAAATCTTCAAACACAACCCAGCCAACATTGATAAACCTCAAAAAGATTCTAAACACCTTGAATGCCTGCCGGGCCTAGTGGTCAGCTCCTTCTCGAACGCCAAAGCACGTAATTCACAAAGATGGCGCCTGTCATCAATAGCGTCAGATAATAAGTCAGTACTCGCCAAATAACCACCGCCTCCCAGTTGCCACGGGCGTAGACGCGATCAGAAAAGAGGTATATGCCTGTCTCGGTCAGGCCAGAGCCACCGACAGTCAGGGGCAGGACCCCTAGCGTGTTGCCTGCATGAAAGGCGTATAGCGAGTCGAGAAGATTGAGCTCTGAATAGTTCAGGTGGACCATGTAGAGTATGAGGGCGGGCGTGGTCATGATGACTATTGTTAGAGCGAAGGTTGTGGGGATTACTGCTCTGATCGGCCGGCCTGTAAATAGCTGAGATGCATCGGCTATCATGGGTAACTCTTCACGAGTTCTGTCGAAGACTCTCTTGATGAAGGGGGAGAGCCGGCTGAGCGGCTCGACCAACTTCAGCAGGCTCCACGCAACGCGCCTAGCCAGTAAGAGTATGCTCAACACCATCAAAATCTGCGAGACAGAGATAGCCAGTATGACAGATGATATCCCAACTTCTCTATGCATCAAGGCAGCTCCCCCCGCCATGATGGATATTGGGGCCGCAATTAAAACGTCGAAAAAGAGCTCGGAAAAAGCTATCCACAAAGCCGTGAGAGCTTTCTCACCCCTCTCAGTCAATATCCAAGTTCTAACAGCCTCGTCGGCGACGAAAGGTATTGTAGTCAATGCGAAAAACTCGCTTGCGCCCCGGGCGATAAAGGAGTCTCTAAATCTCATGTTAATGCTTGAGCAGTATCTCACGAGTATGTGGAACCTCAGCCCCTGAGCAACGAGTCTCGAGATGCAGATAGCTATGGAGGATAAGAGAATTGGCATAGGTATGGAGAGTAGGCGGTGTATAGAGACGTTGAATAGAGCTACTATGAGGAGTGTTATCCCTATACTCACGACGACCCCCAGGAGTGATCTTCTAAGTAGTTTTGCAGTCTTACTCATCTTCTCGCCACCACGCAGATGGATTGCTGAAGAGGCATGAGTAGCTTGGAATGGATGCGTCGTAAGGGCCAGAATATGTGTAGGTGTAGGGGTATTCGCTTCTCAACCACTAGGCCGCTCTCTCTCAGCCTCTTCTCTAAGCTAGCCCAGCTGAAGTGGTGGCGGTGCGTCCTGTCGGCAAAACTGTCGTAGAACCCGAATCCCCACGTGTTTGGTGTTGTGATTACGAGACTACCTCCCTTTCTGAGAACTCTGACACACTCCCTCAGAGCCTCTTTCACATCCGATAAGTGCTCTACGACGTCAAACATTATTACCGTGTCGATACAAGAGTCTCTGAAGGGGAGCTTCTCGCCGACGGACTGCACCGTGGGCCTGAAGCTAAGGTCCTTATCGAGCCCGATATATTCGCTTCCCCTGCAAAATCTCTCATATCTTCTATACCCGCAGCCTATATCCAAAACCCTCCCAGCATCCCCGCTAAATTTCTCGAGAAGCTCGGCCTTGTAGAGGCGAAATCTGTGAGGCTCGATGCGTCCCGATACCAAGCCTCTCCACCTAAGAGCTTGGACACCATGACGCAGTAAGCAGTTGGCTAAATTCTTTAAGCCAGTATTAACATACATTCTCGAAGGACATGCGGCGGCGAGTAGTCATAGGCTCTGATGACAAGTATCCCGCGGCGGTGGAAGCCGCAAAATACCTAGCTTCAAGAGGGTTCGAAGTCGTTGAGAAGGGGGCGCTTAGGAGCGGGAAGGTTGAGCCGTGGCCGGATGTGGCTTTGGAGGCCGGAAAAATGGTGGCGGAAGGTGAGGCGGACTGGGGTATTGTGGTCTGCTATACTGGGACAGGCGTGTCAATAGCCGCTAACAAGGTTAAGGGAGTGAGGGCCGCCTTATGTCTAGATGCTCAGACTGCACGAGGGGCGAGGCTTTGGAACGATGCGAATATCCTTGCGATGAGTGGAAGACTCACCACGCCCGATGTTGCTCGAGAGATAATCGATGCATGGCTCTCCGTCGAAAAGATAGATGAGAGTGAGAGAGAAAACATAGAAAAGCTGAAAAAAGTGGACTCTCAGCCCCTTTAATTACTCAACCTTTGGGTGAAAGAGGGCTGAAGGCTCTGTGAGCCAGCTAGGTTGCCGAGAGGGTTTTCAACAAAAGCGTGGTATTAGAGGCGTCAGATGTTTATCGCCGCGTCAAGTGATATTGGCCCCGCGCCGGTCGTGAGCAGCAGTACCGAGACACAAAGTATCAACAGGTCGAACTCCCATCCGCCAACACCCGAGATAAATCCGCGCATGACTCTTCTTGAGTTGGCAACCATCTGGCTCATTATCTCGGGCGGCGGAACCCACCTGCCCAAGACGGATACGTAAAGTATGATGGTCCCAATCATCTGTAGGGCGAAGAGCAGGGCGACAATCCTGGTAAGAAACCCTGCTATCAAGAATATTCCCCCCAGAAACTCTAGTAGCCCTACCGAGTCAAAGAGTAGCGGCGGGACACCTATCTGACTCATGCTGGCTCGCATCTGGGGCCTTGCCGGGCCAAAAAGTTTGGGGGCGCCATGCACGACCATTATAAGCCCCAAAGCTCCTCTGAGCATAAGTAGCGCGAAGCCCATATGCGGCTCCAAGAAACCGAGAAGAACCACTTGGAACTCACCTTACGCTACTAGATAGCGAAACGACACTATTTTAAATAGTAGCTGACACATAAGCCATTAGGTGGCCGACCTGCAACGGGATTGCAGTTTCCGAGGCGATGCTGGAGCGGTTTGCCCTGTGGTAGCGGCGTCAAAACTATTGAAGAGTGTGTGGTCGCTGGTCGTCATAACCTATCTACTAGATGATACGAAGAGTTTTAACGAGCTATTGAGGGCCATACGTGTAATCAATTCCAAGACTCTGTCAAGGACGCTGAAGTCTCTCCAGGCCGCTGGGCTGGTGCGGAGGGAGGTCATAAGTGTCCAGCCCTTCGCGGTTAGATACTCGCTGACTGAGATGGGTATTGATCTTGCACCGCTCTTGGAGTATCTGAGGAGCTGGGGCGAAAAGTGGGTAATAGGTCAGAGCGAGGTTCGAGGCGTGCAGAGCGGTTTGAATGGTGTGAAACCGGGATTTAAAAAAGTAAAGGACGAGCTGAGAAAGCTTTAGATTTGGGTGAAGTATTCTGTAAAATTTGATGAGAGTTATCCGTAGAGACAGTGTTAAGGGTGAGGGAAGGTCGGGGGGCCTATTCGTAGGAGACGTAGAGGTCGCAACTCTCATTAGTGGAGAGACCGGCTCCCAAGAGTATCTCGCGGCCCTTGTATCCTTCTCGCCGGGCGCGAGGACGAGGCTCCACACTCACGACCATGAACAGATACTCTTTGTTGTCAAAGGTCATGGCTACGTTGGCACGGAGTCTGAGGAGAAAGAAGTCGGTGAGGGGGACATAATACTGATACCCGCGGGCGAGAGACACTGGCATGGCGCTGCACCTGACTCAGAATTTGCACACCTCGCGATAATCAACAGTAAGACTCAGACAAAATATTAGAAAATTCTCAGCTGATTAGGACGTGTTTTATACAGTTATGGGGGCCTTCTCTTTCACAGCTATCGCTGCTTGGGCCGCTGCTATCTTTGCTACCGGTATTCTGTATGGTGAGCAGCTGACGTAGTCAAGCCCCGCATTGTGGAAGAACTTTACGCTGTTAGGCTCGCCGCCGTGCTCTCCACAGATACCGACCTCCAGATGACCATTAGCTCCCTTACCCTCCTCAGTCCCGATCCTCACAAGCCTGCCGACGCCCTCCGTGTCAAGGACCTCGAAGGGATTCTCCTTCAAGATCTTCTTTTCTAAGTAGTCTGCCATGAACTTCGCCTCCACATCGTCTCTGCTAAACCCGAACGTCGTTTGTGTTAGGTCGTTAGTTCCGAACGAGAAGAAGTCAGCTACTTTGGCTATCTTGCTGGCGGTCAGTGCGGCTCGGGGCGTCTCGATCATAGTCCCTACCTTGTAGGGTATCCTGATTTTCTGCTCCTGGAAAACCCTCTCCGCTGTCTTTTCGATTATGCCTCTGAGATACTCGAGCTCGGCCACCTCTGAGACGAGCGGAATCATTATCTGGACTTGAACTGTCTCGCCCTCAGACTTCAGGACGCTTATCGCCGCGGAGAGTATTGCCCTAACCTGCATCTCATATATCTCTGGATATCTTACGGCAAGCCTGCAGCCCCTGTGGCCTATCATCGGGTTATGCTCCTGTAGCTGGCGCACTTTGTTTAAGACTTTGACCTTCTCATCTATCTCTTTCTGAGGAGCACCCCTAGACCTTAACTCTTGAATTTCTACGAGGAGCTGGGCCTCGGAGGGTAGGAACTCGTGAAGCGGGAGGTCGAGGAGCCTCACGGTCACGGGGAGCCCCTTCATTATTTTGAAGATCTGGACGAAGTCGCCTAGCTGGAGTGGGAAGAGCTTCTCGAGCGCCCTCCTTCTCTCCTCCTCGGTCTCAGCCATTATCATCTCCCTAACTATGGGCAGCCTGTCTGGCGCGTTGAACATCCTCTCAGTCCTGCATAATCCTATGCCCTCCGCACCGAATTCCCTGGCCTTCGCCGCCGCCTCAGGTGTGTCTGCATTAGCTCTGACGCCGAGCCTCTTAACCTCGTTAGCCCAGGACAGGAGGAGCCTGAACTCTTCTGTCAGCTCAGGCTCTATGGTTGGCGCTTCTCCCAGAATTACGCTGCCCGTGGTCCCGTCTATTGTAATAACCTCGCCCTTGTTAACTCTGAGGCCCTTATCAGTTACGAAGTAGCCCATATCCATGAATATCTTGATGCTCTCACAGCCAACGACAGCGGGCTTCCCCATCCCTCTGGCTACCACAGCTGCATGGCTTGTCATGCCTCCCCTGCTTGTCAACACTCCCTGAGCCGCGATGACTCCTTTAATGTCCTCGGGAGTGGTCTCGGGCCTCACAAGAATAACCCTCTCACCCTTGTTACCCAGTTCAGCCGCCTCGTCCGTGTCGAAGATCACTTTTCCCGTGGCGACGCCCGGAGAAGCGTTGAGGCCCTTCGCTATCGGAGTGATCTTGGCGCTAGGGTCAAGCCTCCTGTGCAACAACTGGTTTAAGTCGTTGGGCTCAATCCTGGCGAGCGCGTCCTCCTTCGTTATCAGCCCCTCCTTCACCATGTCAACCGCAATCTTTACTGCTGCCTGTGCAGTACGCTTCCCGTTCCTTGTCTGTAGCATGTAGAGCTTTCCGCGCTCGACAGTGAACTCAAAGTCCTGCATGTCCTTGAAGTATTTCTCAAGCCTGTCTGCGATGTCGAGCAGCTGCTTGTAGATGGGCTCTTCAACGCGCTCGATTGGAACGGGGGTCCTTATGCCTGCTACAACGTCTTCTCCCTGAGAGTTTGGTAAGTACTCGCCGTATAGCTTCTTCTCCCCGTTGGATGGGTTCCGTGTGAAGCCGACGCCTGAGCCGGAGTCCATCCCCATGTTTCCGAAGACCATAAGCTGGACATTCACCGCGGTGCCCAGCTCGTCTGAGATCTTGTAGTAGCGTCGATACTCTATAGCTCTCGGATTGTTCCATGACTTGAAGACCGCCTCTATAGCCATAGTAAGCTGCTCCCACGGGTCTTGCGGAAACTCCCTGCCGGTCTCCCTCTTCACAATCTCTTTGAATTCCTTAACCAGCTTCTCGAGCTCCGCGGCCGGAATCTCGAAGTCATGTTTGACGCCGAGCCTGTGCCTCGCCCTTTCGAGGGCCTGCTCAAAGAACTCCCCCTTTACACCCATAGCTATCCTGGCGAACATCTGAATGAAGCGTCGATAGGCGTCGTAGGCGAACCTTCTGTCCCCTGTGAGCCTAGCTAAAACCTCGACGACCTTGTCATTCATACCCAGATTAAGAATAGTGTCCATCATTCCGGGCATAGAGTAGGGCGCGCCGGACCTGACCGAGACAAGCAGAGGGTTCTCAGCGTCGTTAAACCTTTTACCTGTTATCTCTTCGAGTTTCTTCAGCTTTCCCCGGACCTCGTCCAGCAACCCGCTCGGCATCTTACCGCCGTTGGCATAATACTCTTTACACGCTGAGGTTAGTATCGTGAAGCCTGGTGGAACCGGAAGCCCCGCAGCAGTCATCTCCACAAGACCATATCCTTTTCCTCCGAGCTCGAATCTGGTCAGTCCCTTAGCCTCGTGAAAGAGATAAACGCGCTGCAAGCTTTCTCAGGCTCTATCTAGGTCAAGGACAATATATATTTGAAACACGTCACACCGCCGAAATTCTATATTCCTCTGAATAATCTCTTCTAAAGTTGTTTATTTTTTAATGTTGTACTCTCTCTAAGATAAATCTGCTTTAAGTCCTCGACGACGACATAGTCCAAAACCGTCCCACCAGCCTCTCTTATCCTCATGTGCTCGATGAGGCCTTCAGCGAATCCGCCTGCAAGGCCGTTGGCTATAAGGGCCGCTCCCTGTGCCGCCTCCTTCGACGCGGCCTTGAAGCCCCCTACTCTGCTGACTGGTGCGAGCCTGCTTAGCCTCTTTGCGAGCTCGCTGCAGATCGCTTCAACTCTGCTGAGTCTCCCTGACAACAAGATAGCGTCTACCCTACTCATGACAGGCACCAGGGACCAGACATTCTTCTCGACGCCCTCCAAAAAAGAGTACCAGGCAATCCTCGCCGGCCCGCTGACTCGGGCCTCTTCTGGCAGAGATTCAGGCGTGATATCTCCACCCGCTATTGTCTTTACACCGCCCTTGAACAGCAT
Organism: Thermoproteota archaeon; assembly: GCA_030550155.1. GTDB lineage: Archaea > Thermoproteota > Nitrososphaeria_A > Caldarchaeales > Calditenuaceae > HRBIN02. The sequence goes on along the minus strand of JAUQPZ010000003.1, from coordinate 31,620 downwards.
CTCCTTCCTGAGGGCGCCCAACAGATACGCTACTTCGCCGTCGAGGCCTCCTGAGGTTAGGAAGCCCGGCCCCGCCCTTGTTCCTCCGACTCCGTCAACCACAACTCCGCGGTCAATCGCTATTACCGCGTTATAGCCGTAGCCAACTTCTACTAGAATGACTGAAGCCTCGCTTAGGGGTAGGCTCCTCTTTGTAGTGTAGTCGTAGAGCGCTAGGGCCGCGCAGCAAAGCTTGTCGGCGGTACCCATGTCGATGGCGTTGATTTTTCTGTATGCCGGAACTGTGGGAAGATGGACCACGCCCGGGATGAAGTAGATGTTGAGGTCTGTTTTCCTCAGCTCTTTAACAACCCTTTTCAGACCGACTAGGACAGGTATATCCGACTCCTCAGGCCTTACCAGCGTCATCAAGAAGATGTCCTTGTCATCTATCTCCGAGATGTGTTTCAGCGCTATCCCATATCCCGAGGGGCCGACGATTAGGTCCAAAGGCCCCGCCCTCCTTAAAACGTCGATAAGGATGCCAGGCCTCGCTGCAACCTCCTCAGAAGGTATGGAGACGTCAAGGATAACCCTGTCATCTTCAAGCCCGAGGATGTCGAAGCTTCTAGTCCCAGGGTCTATGCCTGCAACCCTGACTCCCATGCCCGCGAATGGCTTACTTCTGATGTTTTATACTTCACGCATATACATGGTCGATAAAGTTAGCTACCATTATATAGAACATAGAACCCCCTCATTAATGCATGTCCCAACATATGGACATGGATAAGCGCTACCACCACTTTTTCCGCAGAGATGCAGGGTTGACGAGACCTATGCTCCTCATATTGGCGGTAGTTGCGGCGGCGCTCGTCGTAGTGGGAGTATTTTTCCTGTTTTCAGGAGTGACGGAAGAGGCGGTCGAGGTCCATGGAGCCTTCTTCAGACGTGGAACTATGGCTGCGGGTGTTTTCTTTATTGCCCACAATCATGGATATTCAGAGTCCTGCATCGTCGCCGCGGAGACTCTTGAACCCAAGGGGCTGAGGGCCGAGCTCCATATCACGGTGATTGAAGGGGGCGTAGCCACGATGAGGAAGGTTGAGAAGATCTGTATTCCGCCTCGCGGCGAGGTCCGTGCGCTAGGTTTGGAGGGAGAAGGTTATCATGTGATGATACTTTCAAAGATTCCTGAGGGCATCCATACCTTGAAGATAAGGTTAGTCCTAGCCAGCGGGGCTACAGTGGATTTTGAGGCCAAGGAACAGCTAATCGAGACGCCTATGGACGGATCGCATGAGGGCCATAGCCACGATCACGGGGATTAGGCCAACATACATGCAGTGATGCTAAAAATTATTTTATTTATGATGCTTAGGTTTCGCGAATTCATCCTGACCTTAGACATTGTCCTTTCCTTCAAGGCTTTGGGCCGTTTGGTGTGCTAAGCGTAGAATGGTTTGGCCTCAGCAGTCCTCTCAGAACCCCCCACAGATACATCTATGTATAAAGGGCACCATCGAAGCCTCTATGAACGTTTCACAGCCACTCATTTATCTAACATTTAAGAGATTAAGAGATCTTGAAGGGAACTCTAAACTGTAGGAAGACATCTGCCGAAACATGAGCAATAGTTGCGCGGTGAACCCGTATCAAAATCTCTTGATATTTGGTACTGAGAGAAACTCGCATTAATAATACTCACTCGCCGTTAAGGTTAATGGTCAGAGGTCTGAGACTCCATCTTGCGGTGTTACGTGGATTATGGAAGTGTATCGGCGGAAGCCTCCCTCGCCCTGCCTGAACTAGGCAATTGCTTACAGCAGCGCACCGACAGAGCCATACGTCTTCTCCCATCTGGGAAGCGGCGTGTCAAGAGGCTTTAAGCCATAGCCCCATTGCGTGCTGAACCATGTAGGCTTTCTCCCTCCCCGCCTTCCCTGCTCTCAGATTTTCAACCGATTGGGAGGTGGTGATGTCGGATCTGCCCAAGATATAGATTCAGCATATAGTAAAGCTTGTAAAGTCTTATTATAGCCCCTCCCGGACTTTTTACACATTGCCCATAAATCCCCTCTTCCTCCATTTTCTGGGGGTCGGTTCTCAGTATCGTATAGAGGTATAGACCCCCGCCAAGCCTCTATTTTCCCCGTGGCATGGATTTAGGGTTTGCAGAGCCTATACCTTAACGCTAAATTTTTTTCTCCCGTATTGGCTGGGATAATTATGCATGGGGGGCGATTGGACGACCTGCTAGCTGAGCTGAGACAGCGCCAGCCGGATCATGTTGTTAGGGTATGTCACGTGGTTCATCTCCCACCGCGTGAGGGGAAAGGCGACAGATTTCTCGTCAATGTCTTAAACGGGTCATACGTCTTAGACCTCTCCTCAGGCATGGTCACGGACGCCGTAACTCATAAGCCACCTTCGTCCAAGCTCTCGCAGCTGATCATAAAATATCTGGCAAGGTATCGTGGAGAAAAGCCTGGGGACTGGGTGCCGCTGGAGAAGTTTCCGAATGGTCAGGCTTATGCGGGAGAGATGATGAGGCGGGCCTACAGGCCGCTTATCGACCATTTCGGACAGGACCCGCAGGGGTTTGATGCGTCCTGCAAAACGATTGACGGGAAGAAGGAGAAGCTGGGAGGCCTGAGCTACTCCTTCAACATTTTCCCCATGATGCGGCTGTTGCTCCAGCTCTGGTCGGGCTATGACAGGACATATAGGCCTCCGACGGCCAACATGATGTTCAGCTCCTCATATCTTAGCATCTTCACCGCTGAGGAGGCCGTAGACTCGGCCGAATATCTGGTCTTAGAGCTCATTAAGGTGAGGAAGAAGGGGTTAAAGGCTGTCTAGCCTAGCCCGCGTCCTCGCCAGATTTCTTCTCCGACCCCTTCGCTCAGGTTAACGTGCCTTGCGAGTATGAAGAGCAAGGTTGAGAGCCTGTTGAGATAGCTCAGGATGTATGGGTTGACTTGCTCTGTTAAGCTTAGGGCCACGGCACTCCGCTCAGCTCTTCTACAGACAGCCCTAGCTACGTGGAGCATGCTTCCAGTCAGCGAGCCACCAGGGTAGATGAAGTGCTTGAGGGGTGGAAGTCTGGCTTCGAACTCCTCGATGAGCTTGTCGAGAGCCTCAACATCATTCTCACTTGCCAGCTCTATCGTTAGTCTACTTCTGTCTGCAGAAGCTAGCTCAGCGCCGATCCTAAATAACGCCTCCTGCACGCCTCTCAATATCTCGTCCAGATCTCGGTGCCTCTTTTTCAGCAGCGACCTGCAGAGGCCGATTATAGAGGAGAGCTCGTCAAGTTCCCCGTAACACTCTACCCTAGGATGGTTCTTTGGAACCCTGCCTCCGCCGAAGAGGTCTGTCTCCCCGCGGTCTCCCCTCCCATACAATGTTAAACCATGACCTCCTCAACAAACTGGTATAAGAGACTTAAATAAGTGGCCTGCGTAGGTTCTCTACATGACCGATGACAGAGTGTCCGAGGGCTATGCTTATTTCACCCGTGTCCTAGACCGTCTCAGAAAGCATCACGAGTTTTTCAGCAGAGCCATACCGCTAGTCGCCAGCGAGAACGTTCCAAGCCCCGCCGTGAGGGAGGCCCTGGCAAGCGATTTCGGGAATAGGTATGCCGAGGGTTACCCCGGTGAGAGGCTTTATGCGGGTTGTAAGTGGATAGACGAGGTTGAGCTGATAGGAGTTGAGCTGGCAAAAAAGGTCTTCAAGGCGCCCTTCGCAGACTTGAGGCCAATCTCGGGCGTGGTGGCTAATCTGGCAGCTTACACTGCCCTCGCAGAGCCGGGAGACACTATGGTGGCCTTAGCGATACCTCACGGCGGCCACATCAGTCACGGGAAACGGTCCTGGAACGGGACGGCGGGCAGGGTCAGGGGGCTGGATATTATACGCTATGAGTTTGACTATGAGAGGTTCAACATCGACGTGGATGGGACGAGGAGGAGGATTGAGAAAGAGAACGCGCGGCCCAAGATATTCATGCTTGGAGCAAGTGTTTTCCTTTTCCCGCACCCAGTTAAGGAGGTGGCCAGTCTTGCCTCAGAGTACGGGGCGGCGGTAGTCTATGATGCTGCGCATGTAGCGGGGCTGATAGCTGGCGGTGTATTCCAAGACCCCATAGGTGAGGGCGTTGACGTCATGACCATGAGCACGCATAAGACGCTTGCAGGCCCACAGCACGGACTGGTTGTGAGTAAAGAGAAGTATGCGGAGCAGTTAAAGAGTGTCATGTTTCCACCACTTCACAGCAACCACCATCTTCACGCAGTGGCAGGTGTGGCGATAGCACTAGCAGAGGCCCTAGCCTTCTATCACGAATATTCCAGCGCGATAGTTCGCAATGCTAAGGCTCTGGCCTCCGCCCTCAGCGAGGAAGGCCTGCCGCCGCTGTATGGTGAGCTTGGCTACACCGAGTCGCACCAAGTCCTAATAGATGTTAGTAAGTTCATGGGTGGCAGGGACGCGGAGGTAAAGCTTGAGGAGGCTGGAATAGTCCTGAACAGGAACTTAATACCGAAAGACTACGAGTTGAAGACCGACTACAAAAATCCCAGCGGAATAAGAATCGGGACTCAGGAAGTTACTAGGCTGGGTATGGGTCCGAGTGAGATGAAGGAGATCGCGAGGTTTATCTCTAGGGTGGTGGTCAGGGGCGAGGACCCGAGGAAGGTTGGGCAGGAAGTGGCCGAGTTCAGGAAAGACTACAACAAGGTTCACTACGCCTTCACAAACCTGACAGAGGCCTACAAGTACGTCGAGATCCGATGACCATGTCACCGCTTCTGGGTCAATACCTCTATCCAGGGATTTCCTTGAAGAAATGAGGGCAGAGAGCTATAGGGTGGAGCACCGGCCTTAGCGGGTGTCTGGGCCGCCTCCGCGTATACTTTCATGGGTGCGGGGCTCTGAGAGGGTCGCTCTTCCCGGGCCGGGCTATCACGCATCCTCTTCTCCAGAGCCTCCAGCCTGGCTACCAGGTAGTCCATCTCATCCAGTCTCCGAAGTTCTCTCTCAATTCTTTCGACCCTGCTCAACAAATCCTCCACTAACGTGTCGTTAAAAACCGTGGCGGCACCCCCCTCGGCAGATCTGACAATGTCTTCCTGGGCCCTCTCCGGGGCTAGGCTCTCCTCCTTTCTCAGGCGGGGTTGAAGAACCTCCCTCAAGACCTCGTCGTCATAAACTATCAGCCCTATTCCGTATGTCCAGAAATGACTCTCATCTATCCTCTTCGCCAGTTGTAGAGGCAGTGCTATGTAGGAGGCCCCATGCCTGTTCAAATACTCGGTGGCGCCCATTACGGCGGAGAGTAACTCGTCTAGGCCCCCATCAGCCGGCACCACCCAGACAGCGCCCTTGAACCCCTCCTTGGCCAGCCACAGAATTCCATCCTTGACCGAGACAGAATATCCTGCGCTGCCGAAGTGGCCGGCAATCCTTTCCATGAGAGCACGATACGGCATCTCTCTTAGGCTATCCCCCGTCAAATTAGCTGCTCCTGAAGGGGGTAAATATACTTGGTTAGACCTTTCCGAAAGAGATTCCCCGAATAGTTTAGGTGAAGCCTATTTAAGAAGTCCGTCTGCGGTGATGTTGGGTAGGGTGGCAGTCCCCTCTTGTCGATGCTGCGCTCTGAGAAGATGCTAGCAAAGTACCCCTTCATAGCGGCAGCCAGAGAGTATCTGTCAGAGAGGGCCATCTCCCTAGATGAGCTGGGGTCTGAGATGCACAGGCCGGATGTCGAGCGGGCCCTAGAGAGGGTCTTGGAGGCTTTGAGGCGAGGTGAAGAGGCGGAGATTGGCATACACGAAGACGTTGAGGTTGATCTTCTAAGCTTCCCCATCGCTTTGCTGATAGTCTCCGCGGTGGGAGATGATTGGCTCGCGAGGCGGTGGGCTCTGGCTGAGGCGCTGAGGTGCGGGCGACTACTAGAGGATGAGCCGCCTGAAATCGTGGTCGAGCTCCTTAGGTCGGAGCTGGGAATCCGTGTCGAACCCACTCCTCAGAATGAAGCACATCTGGGAGCCTACAAGGTCTATGTCCCCCACTTCCTAGCACTGACCTCGAGGATAGACGCGCTCGAATGGAGGCTCATAAACAGAGTAGTGAAGAAGGGCTGGGTCTACGTCACGCCCAAGGAGCTTTCTAGAATGGCGGTAGAGGTCATCGAGAGGAGGATTCTCAACAGATATCGCGAGGCCCGTGGAACACCCCTGCCTGACTCGCTCTTAGGGCCTGTCAAGAAGGTCAGAGAGATGCTCGCAGAAAAGAGGAGCTATGAGGCGGAGGTAAGCCAGGTCAGCGAGAAGTACTGGCCACCGTGCATGGCGAAGATTAAGAAAGAGCTGCTGGCTGGCCTGGGCATAGGCCACTTCGCAAACTTCGCCCTAGCAGCATTCATGATAACAGCCGGCTACACCCCGGAGCAGGTGGTAGCAATGTACTCCCAGCGGAGCGACTTCAACGAGAAGATCGCACGCTACCAGACAGAACACATCGCGGGCCAGAAGGGTAGCAGGGTCAAGTACAGCCCACCCTCATGCAGCACCATGAAGATTCATGGGCTGTGTGTGGAGGAGGGGAGGCTCTGCCCCGGAATAAAGAACCCGATTCAATACTACCGCCGAGAGGCGAGGCGTGACGCCCTCAGGGCGAGGGTTGATAAGAGAAGAGCAGGGTGAGTCCGGGGAGGTTTTTTAGAAGCATCCAGCGTAGATATTCCTGGGCTTGGAGGACGAGGATATCGCCCTCAGACTTATCAGGATGAAGAAGTTGAGGGAGCGAATGGCACTGGCGGCCAAGGCGAAGGACGAGGCAGGAAAAGGTGAGTTGAGCTCGCCTCAGGAGCAGGACCCGCTGCAGGAGCTGAAAAGGCATGTCTCAGAGAGAGGAGACGAGGTGATAGACACCGCGTTCATGGAAAATCCTGAATTGACAAGGAGGGTGGCTGATGCTCTTCTCAAGGCCCTGAAGTCCGGTAGGCTGGAGACCCCTATCGACGCTGGCGACCTCTTAATACTCTTCAGGCGCCTGGGCCTCAGAGTCCAAGTAGAGTCAAAATTGATGGTGCATCGGAAGGGAGAGACCAAGGACCTCAGGAAGGCGCTTGAAGAGGGATGGCGCCAGACCTGAGCGGAGACGCTATACTCATTTTTATCAGGCTGTGGCAATAAAAGGAAGGAGCTGGTGAGATGGGTAGAGTGGAGTATAACAAGGTCAGCTCTGATGACCTGAAGGCCCTGGCCTCGATTGCTGGAGCCTCAGACGTCTCGACCGAGGACTATGACCTAGTCACAAACTCGTCGGATGCCTTCCCGGGAGAGCCAACATTGCCCGAGGCAGTCGTCTGGCCGGAGAGCAGCTCAGAGGTCCTAAAAATCCTGACCTATGCATCGAAGAGGCGCATACCTGTCACGGTCCGAGGCGGAGGGACGGGGCTTACAGGCGCCTGCACCCCCAGATATGGCGGAATAGTGTTGAACATGATGAAGATGAACAAAATACTGGATATCAGACAGCTTGACATGCAGGTAGACGTTGAGCCAGGCCTAATCTATGACCAGCTAAACAAGGAGCTGGAGCCCTACAGCCTCTTCTTCCCCCCAGACCCCGCCAGCGGGAAGTCATGCACAATAGGAGGAATGATCTCGAACAACGCCTCAGGCCTGAAGGCCGTAAGATATGGAGCGACCAGGGATTACGTGCTGGCTCTGAGAGTCGTGTTCCCGGCCGGCCTAGACCTGCGCTTCGGCGCCCGAGTCTTCAAGTACTCAATCGGATACGACTTGGCGAGGATGCTGGTGGGCTCTGAGGGGACCTTAGGAGTGATTACGGAGGCAACGCTGAGGCTTAGGCCGCTCCCCCGAAACAGGAGGACGGTGGCGGCCTATTTTGACTCAATCGAGGACGGTGTAAGATGCATAGGCAGGATACGGCTCTCAGGACTAGAGCCGGCGGCGATAGAGTTTCTCGACAGAACTCATCTGAGGCTTATATCAGACTGGTCGGGACTCAGCCTTCCGGACCGCGAGTGCATGATAATACTTGAGTTTCACAGCTATTCTCGAGCGGGGCTAGAGGAGGAGTTGTCGGACGCCTTGGAGCTTCTGAGGGAGGGCGGCTCCGTCGAGCTCGTGGTGCCTAGGAGTGAGAGGGAGGCCGAGAGGATCTGGGAGGCTAGGAGAGGTGCCTACCCATCAATCCTAAAGGCCTGCAGGTCCCCTATCATAGGCGACATCATAGTGCCCCTCTCGCGCCTGCTTGACGGCGTTATGAAGGCCTACGAGCTCGCTCGGAAATATGAAGTGAGAGTTGGGGTGATGGGGCATCTGGGTGATGGAAACATACATGCAAACTGGCTGACAGATAGGCGGAATAGGGACGAGTGGGAGAGGGCACTGCGGGCAAATGCAGACCTAACCAGATACGCCATAGAAGTGGGAGGCGCACTCTCTGCAGAACACGGCGTCGGCGTCGAGAAGAAAGAATTCATGCGCGACCAGCACGGAGAGGTTGTGGACCTGATGATGAGGCTGAAAGAGTTCTTCGACCCAAATAATATCCTTAACCCGGGGATAATGCTGTAGCTATCTGTGGCCGAAGACAGGCTTCGGCTTATAAGGCTCCTCCAAATATTTGACCTCGTCGTCGCTGAGGCTTATCTTCAGAGACTCAACGGCCTCTTCCACGTGCTCAGGATAGTTCGTCCCGATGATGGGCGCAGTAACACCTTTCTTGAAGAGCCAAGCCAGCGCTATCTGAGACGGCTTCACATCCTTGTTCCTCGCCAACTCAACAACCCTCCTGACTATCTCGGCGTTCTCAGGCGGCGCGATGTAGGCGTTATAGTCGTTCGTCCCTGGCCTAATCCTTTCGATATCCTTGTCGGACACAACGAGTTTGTCTTTCACGAGATATCTCCCACTCAGCACACCGACGGCTAGAGGGCTCCAAGGTATAATTGCTATCCCCTCGCTTTTACAGAAGGGTATCATCTCGCGCTCCTCCTCCCTGTATAGGAGGTTGTAGACGTTCTGCATGCTGATGAATTCTTCATAGCCCTTCATCCTGCTGATGTATATGGCCTTTGTAAACTGCCAAGCCCACATGCTAGATGCTCCAATGTATAGAGTCTTTCCTGCCCTCACAAGGTCTGTGAGCGCGGCCAGAGTCTCCTCAATAGGAGTCCCATAGTCCCAGCGGTGAATCTGATAAAGGTCGATGTAGTCCGTCTTCAGCCTTCTAAGGGACTCACGGGCCTGCCACATAATATGTTTCCGCGAGAGACCGCTGTCGTTAGGCCCCTCACCCATCTTACCGAAAACCTTAGTCGCGACCACTGCATCCTCCCTCCTACCCTCCAGCAATATGCCGAGAATCTCTTCAGACCTCCCTCTGGAATAAACGTTAGCTGTGTCGTAGAAGTTGATGCCGAGATCCCAAGCCTTCTCGAAGACTTTCTTGGCACCCTCAACCTCAACCATCCAACTCCTCTCGTTACCGAAGTTGAGGCATCCAAGGCAGATCTTTGAGACTTTCAGACCGGAGCGGCCAAGATTAACATACTCCATTTCCACACACCTCTAAGCTCATAGAGGAATTCTCACAGGTTCCATCTTCCCCGTCTCAGTTGACCTATAGATCGCGTCAATTATACTCTGCACGATCACGCCCTCTTCACCTGGCGCGTATAGAGGCTTTCCGGCCTTTATTGATTCTATGAACTTCTTCATCTTGATGTAGGACTGTTCTCTCCAGTCGGGTTTTATATGGCTGATAGGGGTCATATCTACCGCAACGCCGTTCCTGTCCATGTAGACTTCTAGTGGGTCTAGCTGGGCGCCACCGAGTGTTCCACGTAGATTGACGTTGAAGACGACTTGAGACTTGATGTGGCTTGCCCAAGATGTCTCAAGCACTAGAAATGAGTCATCCTCCAACCTAACAACTGCAAAGGCGTTATCATCCACGTCGAATTTCTCCGTATCCCACGCACCCCACGCGTTAGCTTCTGCAGCCTCCTTGTTTTTGCCGAAAAGAGTGTAGGCCCTTCCCAGCACACTAACAGGTTTTTTGAAACCTTGAAGATACATGGCCAAGTCGAGAGCGTGAACGCCTACGTCAATCAAGGCTCCACCGCCTTGGAGCTCTTTGTTCAGGAACACCCCCCAGGTAGGCACACCCCTCCTCCTCAGATATGTCGCCCTGTTATAGTGGATCCAGCCGAGATCTCCCTTCTCCACAAACTTCTTGATAATCAGTCCTGAAGGATTGAAGCGCTCCTGAAAACCAACGATAAGTATCCTGCCCGCCTTTCTGGCTGCGCGGACCATGGCGGCCCCTTCCTCAGCGTTTAATGCTATGGGCTTCTCAACTAGGACATGGACGCCTTTTTCCAACGCCATTATTGTCGGCTCCTTGTGGAGCGCGTTCGGCGTGCATACGCTTACCGCGTCTAGGTCCTCGTCCTTGAGCATCTTTGAGTAGTCTGTATAGTAGCGCGGAATACTAAATTTCTCTGCTGTGCTCTTAGCGACTGACTCCACCACATCGCAGCAAGCAACGACCTTTACGCCCTCTATACGTTGGTAGCCAGGTATGTGAGCGTTCTGTGCTATCCCGCCACAACCGATTATCCCTACTTTAATTTCCTCCAAAAATTCACCACCAACTGCACCAGTAGCTCAAATGTATGTGCCTTAAAAATTTAGAGCCCAGTTGACAAACCCCTTTTAGGGAAGTTTATGTGTTTTCTAGGGAAAAGTTGATAAACACGACAAATAACCGTATTCGCAGAATGATTTCGGTCTGGAGACACAGCGACTATAAAAAAGTCATGGTCATACTTATTCTGGCTTTTCTTATCGCATTCTCGGCTATTCCAGCCCAGGCTGCGGAGGCACAGGAAGGGGGCTTTAGGAAGATCACCCCGGACGACATTGAGTCGTCGATGGTTATGAGGCATGTCGAATATCTCAGCGGACTAGGTAGTAGGGTGACTGGTTATCCGGGGCATTACAAAGCAGCACAATACATCGCGGATAGGCTTAAAGGGATGGGCCTCCAGGTGATTCTTCAGAACTACAGCGCTGTTGTCCCGCTTGACAAGGGGTCTTTCATCGAGGTCGAGTCGGAACTCGGTAAGGAGATATTGGAGGCATATGCTGTCTGGCCTAACGGCCCGCACACGACTTGGACCGGGAGAAGAGGGGTCAGCGGCCACCTCATATATGTCGGTCTTGGGGATCTGGAGGATTTTGATGGAAAAGATGTCGAGGGAAGTATAGTCTTAATGGACTATATCAGCGGCTCCAACTGGATAAACGCTGCAAAGCTGGGGGCGCGGGGGGTAATCTTCATCGAGCCCCCAACCATCCCACCCTACTTCGACTCTGTGAAGAAGTTCGTAGACGCCCCGATCAATTTTCCCAGACTCTATGTTACCAAAAGTGTTGGAGAGAAGCTTCTGAAGCTGGCAGAGAATGAGGCAAGAGTCACGATTCATGTGGAGATGAAGTATGTCGAGGTAACAGCGTATAATGTTATCGGAGTTTTGAAGGGGACAGGAGGCGATGGTCAGACAACGATGCTTTTCACAGCGCGGTTTGACAGCTGGTCAGCTGTCCCAGCTCTCTCTCCGGGCGCGATGGAGGCTGTTCCCGCGTCCTTCCTCCTTGAGCTGGCAAAGTATTACTCCGTAAACAAGCCTTACTGGAATGCGTGGTTCGTCTTCTTCAGTGGTCACTGGCAAGGTCTGGCAGGGCCACGCAGCTTCGTCGATGGCTTCTATTTCGGCAGAGATGTGGATGAAAACAAGTTCCGGCCTGTGCTCATGATGGGCGTGGGTGAGCTTGACCCCTATGGCACTGGGCTCGACCTCTTACGAGGGAGCGCCCTAAACCTCTATGCGACCACATCAAACGCTGGGGGCATTACGGTCAGGTATTCCTGGATTAGGAGACAGGTGTTCACGAACTACATTCACGAGCCGGATTTTGTTACGAATCTCAGAAAGCTGGTTGATGTTCCGCCTGAATCCTTTGTGAGAGAGTTCTTCGTTAACACCATGTATTGGGGCTCGCAGCAGTTCCCGAGCATGCTTGACACCGAGCCCGCGGAGCAGACACGTGGGCTCGCCTTCACAGCCCAATCATCCCAGACAACTCTACACTGGATAGGAACTCCTGTCAACGATTTATCCCTGGTCAAATTGGAGAGGCTGAGACCACAGCTCTACACAATAGCCCACATAATCAACTCGTTCCTGAATGAAAGGGAGCTTGGAATAAACTGGCAGAGTGTCTCACCGTCCCGCCTCTTTATCCAGCCTGGTGGATTCGCAGAGTATGCTGGCTTCATAGAGTTGAAGGGGAGGGTCATAACGTATAATGCCTCAGTGGGGTGGTACAGGCCGGTTCCGAAGCTTCTCGTGAGAGTCTACGTCGGCTTTACGCCTACGGCCTCCGTGGTCTACGGTCCCGGAGGCGGGACAGCAACAGGAATAGGGCTGAGCTCCGGGTACTGGCCCCTACCTTACCCGTTCAACAAAATGATGGCTTTCGCAGATGAAAACGGCACGTTCAGGATAAAAGGCCTGGTCCCCTACCCATTCATACCCGGTAGCAGATACTTCGTCGAGGCCTGGGGGTTCAGTGAAGAGACTGGAGAAATAATCTATGCCCCAGACCTAGGCGTATACGGGTCCAGGTCAATCCTCCCAACAGTATCACCACTAACTCCATCAGATGAGGTCTCGGTAGTCGTATTCAGAGCAGTGCCCACTCATCTCTTCGACATCATAGACTTGACCAACCTCCGACCCGCCCTGATGCCTGACCCGCATCTAGCGGGCTGGGCTGCCACTGGTGGGCAGGCGGGTCTCGGTGGAGGCTGGTATCACACTTCCGGCGCCCAGGTAGTGCCTCTCAATTTCAAGATTCGCGGGGACCTACTATTCTATGGTATCTACTACAACATGTATGAGCCTGTAGGTGTTGTTTTCACGCAGCCTCGAGAGGTATTCATGGTTCTTGGCAGGCTTGGGGGCGCGGGGGTCGCGCTTTCGCGTGTCCCATTCATAGCCCTAGTCAACTCTACTGAGAGGGAGATGGAGGGTGTTGGGTTCACATCCATTCAAGAGAACACCGTGCATAACACTGCTTATAGAGTCGCGCTGGACATGTATAGAATCTCCAAGAGCAGATACGACACCTTAAACATGAGGAATGTTAAGACTCTCAGTATTGAGCAAAAGCTGGAGCAAGTTGAGAAATATCTTAGGCTGGCGGAGGAGGCTTACGCCAATAAGAGATACTCCCTCTTCCAGTCATACTCTATGCTGGCTTGGGGCTGGGCGTACCGAGCCTATAACGAGGTAATGGGTCTGATAAACGACTCCTCAAACACCAGCCTCTTCTTTATAGGGCTGATAGTACTGAGCAGCGTCTTCGTTGAGCGTTTAGTAATACACTCTGAAGGAAGATCTAGGCTCCTCTCCATACTAGCCGTGGGTGGGGTCCTATTCCTGATATTCGCGGAAGTCCACCCCGCCTTCAGCGTAATGAGCACCGCGCTCATGGCCGTCTTCGGCCTCCTCACAATCGTTCTCTACATGATAGTTCTGTCTGTCCTCGGTAACGAAGTCGAACGCGTGAGGCGGAGCATATCCTACAGGATGCTGGGCTCTCACGTTCTTGAGATTGGTAGAGTAGGTATAATGGCCGTCGCATATAACACAGCAGTTGAGAATATGAGGAGGAGGAGACTGCGGACAATACTGATAATCGGCTCAATAGTAGGTGTCACACTCGGGCTCTCAATCTTCACCTCAGTAGCCCCATCAGTCGATGTTGCCTTTCCCTCAATTCCCCAGAAGGCACCAGCCGACGGTGTGTCAACAAGGATTGGATACGCTATCCCTGTGGGCGGCGTGATGGGGGAGGAGGGCATGGAGATTTTAAAGGCGTATGAGGCTGAAGGCATGATTATAGCTCCACGTGCATGGTACTACCCAGTCTCCATCTACCCCGCGGTAGGCCCCATAGCTCAGGTAAGCATAGACCCACTAACCGGGCGGTCCTACAATATTCACGCAATTCTGGGACTAACAAACCCGGATATCGAGCTCTCATTCTCGGGGGTCATAAAAGAAGGAGGAGGCTTCAGCAGCGACAAAGCATACGAGATACTTATCCCCGACATCATGGCTGACTTCCTCGGAGTGAAGGTCGGAGACCAGCTCTACATGATGGGGCTGGGCTTCAAGGTAGCCGGCATTTACTCCGCAGAGAATGCGGAGAAGCTGTACGAGATCAGCGGCTTCTCAATGGCGCCCATTAACCCATACTATGTTTCCTCGATTGCCTTCGGAGCAACCGTGCCTGCTCAGCAGACGCCTCCGCCTCTCTCTTGGGACAGGCTAGTTGTGGCGCCCTACGGGCTTGTCACTAAGCTAGGAGGCTACGTGGCCTCCTATAACATCCTTCAAATGGAGCGTTCGTCAAAGGAGGACCTATATCAGCTCGCGAGGGACTTGAGCATGGTTACCGACCTCGCCATATATGTCGGTGACTCGGGGTCCACGCTGAGGGGCTCAAGGGTTTCGAGCTTCAAGACAGTGGGCTGGGAGATTGTCCCGGCGTTGATAGTTATTGGCGCCCTCAACACCGTCATCAACCTGATGGGGAGCGTGGAGGAGAGGAAGAGGGAGATTTCCGTCTACTCTGTGCTCGGTCTTCCACCCCTCGGCTCCAGCTTCTTATTCCTCGTAGAGTCGGCGGTCTATGCCTCGCTGGGAGCCCTGCTAGGCTATCTGGTAGGATTCGTTTTAAACAGGCTCTTCATAGACTTCGGCCTTCTGCCACAAGCCTACACGCTTAACTATGCCTCCATATTCATAATGCTCTCGCTCGGAGTTGTAATCTTGGCCGCTATGCTGGCCTCCGCCTACCCGTCAAGAATAGCAGCCATGCTGGTCACACCATCACTTGAGAGGAAGTGGAGGCCGCCAACCAAGCCCAAGCAGGGCGTCTGGCGTCTACCCCTGCCGCTCAGCATAGATAACACGGACGAGGCAACAGCGTTCATGTTCTTCCTCTACGAGTATTATATGGGTGCAGGCGCCCAGAAACCAAGCTTCACCGTAAGGGACGTGAAGTCTCCCCAGATGCTCGAAAACGGCGATATGAGGTTGGAGCTTGATGTCTCTCTCGCACCTTATGAGCAGGGCATCAACCAGAAGGTGGAGATTGCGTCTGTTTTAGAGGCCGCGACGAAGCGCTATTCCTATGAGTTGGTGATGACTAAGACTAGCGGTGCGGACGCCATGTGGGCGACTCAGGCCTACTTCTTCGCCGATGACCTGCGAAAACAAGTCCTCATCTGGAGGGCAATTTCGGTGGAGGAGAGGGCGCGGTATCTTCAATTCGCGAAAACCTTAAACAGCAATCCCAAAGAATAGTGAAAGATTGGCATGACCATTTCCACCCTTCTCAGCAGACCTGTCAGGATAATTTACAGTCCACGTAAAGTGATAGCTGAGATAGCGGAAAGGCCGGGGACAGCCGCTGCGATGCTGGTCTTCTTCCTCGCGGTTGCTGCGAGCGTCTCCCTCGACATAGTGGTCTCTTTCCCCCGGCTTGAGATTATCAACATCTTTGAGGAAAAAATACCTACGCCAACGGTAGACATTAGGTTCGTCGTTGCGAGGCAAATAGCCTACTTTTTCTTATCGGTAGGTGTATTATTCGGCGTTCTATGGATTGCGTCTGTAGTACTCAAGAAGAAGAGCGGAAACATGCTGTCTGTCCTTTCATCCATAATGAATGGTTTCCTCATACTTCTCATCTTCATCTCGCTCGGCGCGCTGATTAGCATGATGCTTCCGCCCTCAACCATAATGGTCTATGGCTACGAGGCGAGTGGTGTGGGGTTCAGGGACATCACTGTCAGAGGAGCCTATAGTGGGTTCGAGGTTCCTGCGGGGGTGAGGGAGGACTTACTGGTAAATGGCTCAACACTTTATAGCCCTCTAGCGCACGCCTCCATCCTTAGGGCAGAACTTTTAGATGGGTCGGGTCTGAGGGTTAACCTGACAGGCTTGAGCGACGCCGAGAAGAGAGAGGTGCTTGAGAGGGGCCGCCAGCAAGTGGTTATCGAGGATCTGAAATTGAGCGAGGCTTTAATAGATGGTAAGGAGAGAATCGCTGTGCCCTTCAATATAACGCGCGTGACCCCCCAGTATCTGAATTGGAGCTCAGCAGACGTGGAGGCATACAACTACATAGACGCCACAATAATTGGTGAGTCAGAGCTGTCATCCGACGAGGCCGTCCTCGCTTATGTGAGAAGGGCCCTATCTCCCATAGCGTGGCTATGGATTACAGGGCTCGGCGCATATTCTCTAAACGTTACTTATGGGTTGGGGAGGCTCCGAATGAGCGGGGTCTGGGCAGCTGTCTTTGCATTAATGGCACTGATGGGTCTTGTCTGATGCCTCAGACCAAGTTAATCAGACGCTGGTCGGGTGGCGGGGCATAGAGTTCCTAGCACCAGAGAGTCTACGTTTGACAGCGGAGAGAATAGGCCCGCGGAGCTCCTACACGGTCTTCTCAGACCGAGGCTACCCGCGACTTGAGCTAATAATTGATAGGTCGAGAAGCTATGACCAGGCAGGGCTCAGCCAGTGGGTCGACAGGCTAATCAGAGGTAAGGAGGCGAGCAAGTGGCAGGACATCAAGAAATCTGAGGCGGAGATCTATAGTCACAAGGCTCTAAAAATAACAGGACGCGTTGAGACCGGCAAGTTCATCGCATATGTGTGGCCTTGTTCAGGCAGGCTGAACTTCGTTAAGCTGAATTTTCAGCAAGGAGAGGAAGGCTTGACCGACCTCTTTAGAAGCCTCAGATGTCATCGCGCAGATGGGAACATGCTGATAAGCCTCTACGAGTTTCAGATAAGCGCCCCATCCCACCTCTGGACCAGCGTAGTGACAGCCACGACGGGAGCCTTCTTCGTCGCGCTTGAGGATGAGAATACTGTTGTTCTGCTTGAGAGGGCGGGCGCCACCGTGGCCATGGGGATGGATTCGTCTGAGTGGCTGAAGAAATTTCACGCCAAAAGGCTGGAGAGATACCGCGTCTTCCTAAGCTTTGAGACACATCCACCTATCCATGAGATGCCTCATGGGGCGACTTCACACCCTATCCACCCGAAAGGATTTGCCATCAGAAGAAAAACGATAGGCATTACGAACGTTTGGAGATGCGAAGTAAATGATAGGTTCTGGGCATGCTCGATAATGAGTTTCGGCCGCGGAGCCTCCCTCTCTAGGTTGCCCAAAATAACGGTGAACTGCCACTGGAAAAAACTCTAAAGCATCTATTGGGAGAAAGCCCTAGGTCGAGGAAAGGAATAAAATAATGGACTCGGGGCTGTGTATTGTGATGGGATGGGGCCGTGGTCTAGCGGTATGACGCCGCCCTGACGCGGCGGAGGTCGTGGGTTCGATTCCCACCGGCCCCATTTACAGGCGTTGCCGCTTGTGTAAAAAATATGTAAACATTTAGCTCATTTTGGTATAACTGATTAACAAAATATGTATTAACTATTCGCAACATAATGAGTGGTGATACTTCATCAACATATTTTGTTTATAGCAAGATACGTATAAATTAATGACTCCGCAACTCTCCAAATGTATGAGGGGAGTCGTAGCAGCGGTTTTTCTCTTCGCGCTCTTGATGACTGTGGCTTATGCGGTGACGATCTCTCTCAGCAGTAATGATGTGGCGCAGCTCGGCGGAACAGGTCTAGTAGACGTTTACTGCCCCGCCAACCCGTGTCAAATCACCAAGGTCTCGTGGGTTCTAACATCCTCTCCGCCCTTCCAAGTCGACCAAGTAAACGTTCAGTGGCAGACAGCAAAGACCGTTGGAGCAAGCTACACCGTCTATGTCGTCCTCTATGACAACACGAACAGCGTGATAAGCTCAGGCTCTGCCACGCAACCGGCCAGCGCCCTGCCTGTCACAACACTGGTAGACGTCGTGGCGAATGTCAGCCCAGCCAGTGTGTACAGAGTTGAGGTAATAATCGTTGAGAACTAAGGAGCTGGTAGCCTTAGCGTCGGCATTTTTTATTCCCTCAATCGTCCTCTCAGTCGTAATAACCATAAATCAGGTGGCCATCCTTCCCAACAGGCCTGACACAACATACTATCTCCACCGAGATGCTTCAACAGGGTCGAGGATAACGGTTGCCCAGCTGCTGTTGACGGGAAGCACCGTAAATAGCGTTAGAATAAGCTACGTTATATCTCCGGGGCAAGGAGGAAACTATGTGAGGCAGGTCTCTCTCTACAACGCTGACGGAGTCCTAGTCGCGTCAAGCTCAAATGTATGTGGTTGGCGGACTCCCGGCACCTATTCCGAGACACTCGCTGTCTCTCCGGCCGTGTCCGTTGACAGTGTGGCCAGCGTGCGGACCTGCCTGCGCCGTGTAGGCACCTGTCCTGCGACATGTTAGCGGGTCTGAGGTTTGGGGGCCAGGTATTCACCATCATCCTACTTCTATTTTCAATATCCGTGGCGGTCTTCTCTACAGTGGTTGCTGTGGGCTCTGTTTCACAGGCCGGCGGCTCGGGTGTAGTGGGTGTTGCGAAGGCTGATGTCAGGGTCTTGAGAGTGCAAGTGCCTGGAACCGTTATCAGCTCCGTGACTGTTTCCGCTTCGAGCTCGATCTCCGGGACATATCTTGTGGAGGTTTTCGTCACTGTGGGTGCGTGCAGCACCTATGGCTCTACAACTAGCGTTCTCACTAGCACGCCCACATCACTCACCATCCCCGTAAGCCCCATATGTAATTACAACAACCCGGCCTCTGTCAGGGTTAGGGTGACTCAGCCGTGAGGCTCTTCAGCCTACTCCTCATAACCTCTATATCTGTGCTGGCCTACGCCGCTCTCTCAGGGACACTCGCGATCCACTACGTTGCCACGGGAAGCATGGAGCCCAGCATACCCGTCGGGTCTCTGGTTGTGGCTGTAAAGGATGCATATTTCGCGCAGGGAGACATCGTAGTTTACAGTATGGGCGATGCTAAGCTGATGCATAGGGTGGCTGAGGTTCGTCGGGAGGGGTTGCTTGTGACTGCTGATGCTCAGCCACGGTATTGGGAGATCGTAGATTGGGAGAGAGTTCATGGCAAGGTCGTGGCGGCTCTGCCGATTCTGGGCTATCTCTATTTGGGAGCGGCAGCTATTCCGCTAGCTGTCTTGGCGCTCTCGATACTGCTGCTTCTAATCCCCACTGATGGAGGGGTGCCCAGCCTATTCTGGGTATCAGCCCTCTCAGTAATCGCCATGTCCGCGATAGGAGACACAGGGCTCACGACGCTCGGGAGGCCCTTGGCTGCCCTGATGGCATCAGCCGTCGCCGTTTCCTGCAGAATCCTAGAGACGAGGGCTGAGGAAAAAACCCGCCTGACTCCCCAGCTATGCTACGTACTGCTAGCGGCAGCGTGTTTGACATCTATCTCTCGGCAGGCTATCTTAAGGGGTGTGGGGCTTTGATGACGAGATATCTCCTAGGGTTGGCCGCTCTCCTAATGCTTCTCTCGCTGGCCCAGTCAGCATCAGCTGAGACCGAGGCCATGGTATGGAACAGGTATGGACTACCGATGAGGATTAACGGCGAGCTCGTGGAGAAGGTCCCCGCCCCCGCCTCTCTGGGCTCGACAGTCTGCGTGGGCGAGCAAGTGCATTACCTGACTCCTGAGAGGAGACTGGTCTTTAATGGCTGGTCGGGTGGTGGGGTGGAGCCGTGCATACTGGTCTCCGCTGCAGGGAACTACGAGGCGTTCTATGTCGAGGAGCTCCTCGTCGTGGTGGATTCAAGCTATCAGCCTCTAAGGAGGAGCTTTTGGGCGAGGAAAGGGGAGAGTATCTTACTTGAGGTGCAGAAAGAGTATGTCGAGGAGGGTTACAGATATGTCTTTGAGAGGTGGAGCAAAGGTGAAAACCCGTTCGACACGGTTAACAATATTGTTGTTCTTGAGCCTCTCTACATAGAGGCTAAATTCAGGAAGGAGGTGCGTCTGCAAGTAGTCTCGCTCCCCGGCATACTTGTTAATGGGACGGGATGGTATAGTGAGGGTGAAGTGACTGTAATCTCGGCGCCGAGGGAGATACGAGTCTCAGAGAGCGAGAGACTCTTATTTAGAGAGTGGGTCTCGATAGGCCGGCACCCCGCAGTAATTTACAACACTCCGAGCAGTGTCACGACAATTGAGGTAAGGGGGCCCCACATCATCAAGGCAGAATACGACAGATACTTCCTCGTCAACGCCATGGGGCCGCAAGGCGTGATACTGTCTGGATGGTTCCGCGAGGGCGAGGTTTTACAGATCTCCGCGCCCATTCTGATCGAGATCATTCCAGACTCGGTCAGGCTGGCGTTCAAAGGGTGGAGCGGAGACCTGAGCCACAGAACCAACACGCTCAGCATAGTTCTGGAGAGACCGCTGAACATTAACGCGGCCTATGTGACTGAGTACCGAGTCGAGGTTAGGTCGCCTGTCGGGGGCTCAGGGGCTGGGTGGTATGAGGAGAATGCCACAGCGATAATTAGGGTGCCGGCTGAGGTTCAGGCTCTCCTCTTCACAAAGAGGGCTCTTCAACGCTTCTCAGGCGACTGTGGAGACTTCTGCCTGAGCAGAGGCCCCCTCATACTGAAGGTGGACTCACCTAAGACCGTCGAGGCTGTCTACGCCCTTGAGCCCGACCTGCCATCAATAGGAGCCGCGGGCTCCACAGCAGCCGCCCTCTCCGCCGTCTACTTCTTCAGTTCAAGGAGGACGCGCATAAAGGCAAAGGATTATCAGAAGAGCCCACCTGTCCAGCACGCCGCATAAGCCTCTAGGACATAGGGCTGCATCACAGAACGGAAGACGAGGAGACTTTGAACCAACACCCCTAAATCTTGAGAAGCTTTCAGGCAAAGTACCTTGCCCTGATTCTAGAGCTTGCGAAGTCTATGGCGAGTACGAATGCGAGGAGGATAAGCACCACCGTTAAGAGGCCACTGTATCTTAGTGACTGAGTGAGCGCGAGTATTAGGTATCCGACGCCACCCGCTCCGACCAGGCCTACGATACTGGAAGCCCTAACGTTGTACTCAAAGATAAAGAGGAGTTGGCTTAGAATGTAGTTGGCGGATTCAGGGAGGATGGCGAATCTAAGCTGCTGGAGCCTCGACGCCCCGACGCCGCGCACAGCCTCGAGAACCTCGCTGCTCACCGAGTCAAAGGCCTCGTAGAAGAGTTTCCCCAAATACCCGGCCGTATAGAACGTCAGGGCTAATACCCCCGCGAGGGGGCCGAACCCTGCAATAACCACAAAGATGAGGGCCCAGAGAATTGCGGGGACCGCTCTTATGAGGGCCAGGACTGCGCGGAAGAACGCTCTAACTGTGGGCGGTGCAAGGAGCCTGGCGCTAAAGACGGCGAGGGCCAAGGCTAGGCCGCCGCCCATTAACGTCCCAGCAAAAGCCATGACGACGCTTTCATAGATGGATGAAAGGGCCAGAGGTATTATCGACGAGTCTGGGGGAAACATCTCAGCAAGAAATGACCAGATATTCTGTATCTTGGCAAGCCTCCCTGCGTCAAAGAACCCTACCTGCCATAACGATAGAATAAACAAAACAAATAGAATATATCTCCACTTAAACAGAATCTCCTCAGCCCCCCTTCATAGCCGTAATCAGTTCTGGCTCGGAGATGCTCCCCCCCTCCCGGCAGAGCTTAAACTCGCCATCCCTCAACACCAAGACTTGGTCAGCATATCTGGAGGCTAGATGCACGTCATGGCTGGTTATCACCGTGGCTATCCTTCTCTCTTCGGCTAGGCTGTGGAAGACATCGAGGACCTCGATGGCTGTGAGGGGGTCGAGCTGGCTTACAAACTCGTCTGCGAGTATGATCTGAGGCTTCTGCATCAGGGCTCTCGCAATGGCTACACGCTGCCTCTGGCCGCCGCTGAGCTGTGAGACTTTCTGATATTTGAACTGGCTCAAACCCATCATCTCGATGATCTCCTCAGACCTCTCTACCTCCTCCCTCGGAAACTGGCCTAAGAGCGAGTGAAGTAGGGGGACTCTTAGCAGCGCCCCGACTAAAACATTGTCGAGGACCGAGAGATTGGAGACCACGCCAAATCCTTGAGGAATATAGCCGACCACGCTATACGCCCTCTTCGCTAAGTCTCCCGAGGTTGTGGGCTGGCCTTTGTAGAGAATGGCGCCCCGCGTGGGTCTGAGTATGCCCTTCAGGATCTTCAAGAGTGTTGTCTTGCCTGAGCCGCTCCTCCCAAAGACCATATAGATTCTGCCCGGCTCAATCTGAAGCGAGATATTTCTCAGAATATAGTTCCGCGAGTCATATGTGAACCAGACCTCCCGCGCCTCTAAGATGCCGCTCAACTATACTGTAACCCCGTCAGCTCTATGAATCTCTCCAGCGGGCCAAGATGCTCCTCAGCCGTCCTCGCCTCGAAGCCGATGAAGAGAGCGGACACAAGCCTCTTCATCAAACCTCTATGCTGTGGTTGTGCGAGATCCATGAACGCTTCCCTCAGCCTCTGTTTAATATCCTCTGGGAGATCAGACGAGACTACGACCGCGTGGGAAGGTAGCGGCCCTTGTTTCTCGATAACTTTAGACGAGTTCATGGCCTTAATGTATAGCTCGTATGATACGTCTCCGGCAAGAACTGTAACGTCCACCTGGCCTGCACGCAACGCCTCCCAGCACTGGCCATATCCTCCGCCGAAGACCACCTCCCCGAAAAAGTCGCGCCCACTTACCGGCTCACCAGGTCTTTTCGCTATGAGGCCTAGCTCGACAAGACGCGCCATGGGGGCCAGGTAGCCTGAAGATGATACTTGGCTCGGGAAACATACTCTTTTGCCGCGCAGCTCCTCTAAGGAGCTGTAGGGGCTGTCCATCGGCACTATCCAGTAGGAGTAGTAGTAGGTGGCGTTGACTCTCTCGCCGTCAACTGCGACTGTCCTCACCTCCGCGAGGAGCAGCTCTACATTAGCTCTTTTCAGCGCCAGATACGCGGGCCAAGAGCCCATCAAGGCCACGTGAACGTTCCCATACCTCAGCCCCTCAATTACGCCTGTATAGTCGGTTGGAATGTAGACCTCAACCGGCACACCAACTTTCTGCTCGATGAACGATGCCAGCTCCTCGGCTGAGTTCCTCATGTCCAGTGGGCTCTGGGTGGGCTGTATGGCGAGGATTATCTTTGATAGGGACGGCTTCGGCGTTATGAGGAAGGGTGCGAGGAGCAGAGCGAGGACCACCACGGTTGCTGTGATGGCCGTTGCTATGAGGTGTATTTTCTTCAATTGCGGCTTAGATTATAACGGCGTTATATTTAACTTTCATGGAGTAAAACATCAACTTAACATCGTCAAACCAGATCTTAAACACACCGCGTTTAAATGAGAGAAACCACATTATCAAGGCGCATGAAGACTGTCCACAGCGCGCTCTACGCCGCCTCCCTCATCCTTCTGTTACTCGCCTTCTTAGTCTATCAAGGCTCCTTCACACCCCCATCCAGCATCGTGGCGCGCGTGCCCGGAGTAACACCGGTCTACGAGCTAAGGGTCAAGGTCGAGGTCGTGGGGCTTGACGGAGTTACCAGAAATGATGTAGGTGCTCTCGTTATGGTCGGCTTCACATCCGCCTACACCGACTCGGAGGGAGTGGCGCGGCTACAAATCCCGGTCGGCCGATACAGCGCGTATGTTAAAAGCAGTGACTTGAGGCTTATCCCGCTGACGCTGGAGATCATTGTAGAGAGCAACATGACCCTCAATACCCGGTTCGAAGTAGTGAAGGCTCATCCCGAAAAGATGGAGTTAGACTCGAGGCCGGGCTTAACAAGCGTCAAGATGTTCTTCACGGCGCCTGAAGGCGGCCGACTCTTTATCTCCTACCCCCAGATCTCTGGAGTCACATCAAACGGCGTGCCAGTCAAGATGGCGAGAGGCGTGGATGGCGTTAGCAACTTCTTCCAGAGAGTAGAGCCGGGTGTTGTTGAGCTGAGGCTGGATTTAGAGAAGGAGATTATATCGATAGACGAGCAGTCGACCTTTGTGCCTCTTCAGATTATTAACTGGTGGATTAGCGCTTAGAGGCTCTCTTTGCTGCTTGGGCCATCTCGCTGAGAAGGGCGTAAGGATCTTTAGCCTTGACATAGGCTGAGGCCAAGAGCACCCCCTTCGTGCCCAGCTCAACTGCCTTCGCGACATCGTCAGGTGACGATATCCCCGCGCCGCAGAGAATTATCACCTCCTCGTTAACCCGCCTCACCACCTCTACCGTCTTTGTCACGACCTCAGGTTTGGCCTTGGAGACCGGTATCCCTGTCCCGATTAGCTCAGGCGGCTCAACAGCCAACATGTCCGGAGAGAGGGCGGCTCCCGCTGCCGAGGTCTCAGGCGTGTCGCTACAAAGCACGGACAGGAGATTATGCTTCTTCAGAGTCGCCACGACGGCGCCTATGTCGGCAAGCGTCAGCCTCCTCTCGGAGTGGTTTACTAGGCTGCCTACAGCGCCGCTTGCCTTTATGGCCTCTGCAGTGACGTGGCCAGTCCAGCTTCCGGGCTCCCTCGCATCGACGTGCTGTGCCAAGACGGCTAGGTCGACGCTGCCGGCAACCCTGTAAACGTCTGTATGCTGCACGGCCACCATCACGTTGATGTCCTGCTCTCTACTAACCCTTTCCGCAATCTTCGCCAAGTTGATTGCTTTTTCCCCTGTGGCCTCGCTATACGTCTTGAAGTTCAGAACTATCACAGGCGTAGACCTTAATGGTTGCACGGAAAAAATGATTCCAGCCTTGTGATAAATCTATTGAGGAGCGGGGTAGGCTTCAGGTAAATGCTTATTGGCTAGGGACGGCTTGTGCTGCTTGATGGCGACAAATGTCGTTGATACTTCGAAGAGCAGTTACGCAGTTCTAAGACCCGTGCCTCTGGAGAGCGTGGAGATTAGAGGCGGCTTTTGGGGAAGATGGGTGAACCAAGTAGTTGAGTCTGCGATTAAACATCAATACAAGATGCTCGAGGAGAGCGATAGAGTCAACAGATTCAGATACGTGGCCGGTAAAATCTCGGAGAAGCCTCTCCGCTCGTTATACGTGTTCGACGACTCAGACCTCTACAAGTGGCTGGAAGCGTGTGGATACTACTTTGCGAGGAAGAAGGATGAGGAGCTAAGAAGAGTTGTGGAGGGCGTTATCGATGACGTTGTCTCAGCTCAGGAGGAGGATGGATACCTCTTCACAGAGTATCACGGCTCTCCAGAGAGGCGATGGAAAAACCTCACATTCGACCACGAACTATACTGTGCGGGACACTTCATACAGGGCGCCATCGCGCTGCACAGGTCTTTAGGAGGGCATAAGATATTCGGGGCAGCCCGAAGATTTGCAGACCTCATAGCCAAGACATTCAATCCCGAAGGCATCAGAGGCGTCTGCGGACATCCCGAGATCGAGATGGCGCTGGTGGAGCTTTACCGCGAGACAGGGGAAGAAAGGTATCTTGAGACTGCAGAGTTCTTTATCAACGAGAGGGGGAGAGAAGCCTTAAGGCCCGCGCCCGACGACAAGCTCAACAGCGCACTTTACAGAGTGCTGGGAGGTCCGGAATACTTCGTGGATCATAGACCCGTTCGCGAGCTGGAGGAGATTACTGGTCACGCGGTCAGGGCACTGTACCTGAACTGTGGGGCCACTGACCTTTATCTCGAGAAGGGTGATAAAACGCTCTGGGACGCGATGAGCAGGCTCTGGGAGAACTTTGTGAGGAAGAAGATGTACGTTACTGGTGCGGCTGGCTCGAGATATGTTTCGGAAGCCTTCGGAGAAGACTATGAGCTCCCGAACGAGAGGGCTTATGCGGAGACATGCGCCGCAATCGCCAGCTTCATGTGGAACTGGAGGATGCTCTTGGCCACGGGGGAGGCGAGGTTTGCAGACATTATGGAGTCGACGCTCTACAACTCCATACTCTCCGGCGTCTCGCTAGACGGGGCCAGATACTTCTACATGAACCCTCTCGCATCAGGAGGCGGATACAGCAGGTCACCATGGTTCCCCTGCGCTTGCTGCCCACCAAACATCGCGAGGCTTCTTGCGTCCCTCCCAGCCTACTTCTACTCCACCTCGGGGCGGGGTCTCTGGATACATCTTTACGGCTCAAGCAAAGCCTCTGTGAGCCTTAACGGTGTATCTGTTGGACTTTCTCAGGAGACAGACTATCCGTGGAGTGGAGAGGCTAGGATACTGGTTGAGGCCGAGGAGCCGGCTACTTTCTCTCTGTTTCTGAGAATCCCCGGGTGGTGTGTTAATCCGCTCGTCAAGCTTGATGACAGAGCTTTCAGTCCGAGACCATCGACGTATCTCGAGATAAGGAGAAGGTGGCGCGGGAGAACAGTCATCAAGACTAGTTTCCCGTTAAGGGTGGAGATGCTCACTTCTCACCCCTACGTGCGCAACAATATTTCACAGGTGGCTCTGAGACGCGGCCCACTGGTTTACTGCGTCGAGAGCCCAGACAACAGAGTGGACCCAAGAAACATAGTGCTGGGCAGAAGACCTGTTTTCCGCGTCAAATACGACGAAGACCTGCTCCACGGCGTGGCCACGATCTCCTTCGCCGCCTCAGAGGTAAACATGGCCCAGTTCTCTAATAACCTCTACAAGGTGCTTGACGGCTCGATGGTGAAGAAAAGGAAGGTGCGCGTAACGGCGATACCCTACTACGCGTGGGCTAATAGGGGGGACTCCGTCATGATTACATGGATACCCTTCGCTGATTACTGGCGAGGGGGAGCCGCAGTGCGTCTCTAGCTCCTCTCAGCCCGATAGTCGTAGATATAGTCGTGTAGCTCGAGCCATCTCCTGTCGAGTAACCCGCGTCTGACCATCTCGATGACGTCTTCTCGAGAACGCGAGAAGACAGCGGTCAAAAGGTGTTTAACCTCGCCTTCACTTAGGCCTGCAGCGACGAAGAGTAGCCTCGCACTGTGCTGAATATAGCGTGGCGAGGTGAGCTGCATCTGGAGAATCTCCATTATTATCGGTGCTTTAGACCTGTCGAATCGGGGAGCGTTAAACCTCAGCTCTCGCAGAACCGCGTCGTGGCTCGACTTCAAGATCTCAGCTATAGCCTTAGCTGCCTCCACATCTGAGGTCTCCCTGAAGGGGCCTGAGCCATACGCCCGCCTCACTATTAACAGCGCTTTGTTAGCCGTGCTGGCGTCAACCTCTACGCCCGGTTTGGCCACGTCGAGAATTCTAGCGACAGCCCTCCTGTCTTGCTCAAGATAGAAGGCCTCAACCCAGTCACTATGTAGCTTCAACAAGGTATTGAATATGTCCTTTGAGAAGGCCGTCCTCTCATCGACTCTGTATCTATTAACGCTCGGTATGACGCCGATTTCCGTAAGCTCAGGGCCCTTTAAGTATCCTCCCTGGGTAATGCTTGCCCCGTGGTAAAGCAAGGTCCAGAGCCAAGAGACAAAGATCCTGTAGGTTGCCAAGTCGTTCATGAATCTTTGTTTAAGCTCGTAATCATCGATGGCCGCGGCAAGGTTGCCGTTGAGAACTTGGAACCCGTAGTTAGCGGCCATGTAGAAGGCGTGCTGTATGTGCTCGACAGTTATGTCTCCTTTCGGGGGGTCATAGAGGCCGTGCCAGAGCCCATTCTCGCCCCAGATACTGCTTGAGAGAAGTTTCTCAGGCGTGTCTATAGCCTCTTTCAGAATCACCCATGGCCTTATCTTCCCATCATCCGCCAAGAGCCCGAGCCTCCTGAACCTGTTTTTCTCCTCCTCCGTCAGACCACTATCGACAGTTGGATAAGCCACGCCGTCCACGGTCTCAAACTTCACCTCCGCGTCGATGATCGACTGTAGCTTAGAGACCTCTGCCCGTAGCGGCTCATTCCCAGCCGCGATGTATGACTCCTCCTTTGTGGCGACCCAGCTCTGCCTAAACATGTCATAAAGCCTACCCTTGACCTGTCCCTGAAGTATGTCCTCCAGCGTTACATTCTCCCGCGTTTTGACGGGCTCGTCTGGGACGAATATTAAGCCGAGCAGGCGTTCACGCAGCTTATCAAGCTTGATATCTCTGAGTGCCTTAAGATTGAACCTGTTGCGTCTGAAATAGTCTGAGGCGGGATATAGCATGACCGCTGCCATGCCGCCGACTGGCGCTGCGGAGGCCTCGCCACGACTCAGCCCAGCCATCAGCATCATCAGAGCGTTGTATTTCTGGTAGACCACCATGTTGGGCGAGCTCATGGTTATATTTTGGGGGTCAGGAAACACAGCCTCGTCCTTCCACATCTCGATCAGGCTTCCGAGATAATCCCATCTGCCATTGCTTGACTTAATCAGCCTCTCCCTCCAGACCCAGAGAATCACTGGAAGGAATCTGCCAGCCTGCCCCTCCTCGTAAAGCATCGCGATCTTAATCGAGCCATACCTGACGCCAATCGCGTCTTCAATAATCCGTAGAAGCCGCTCCACCACCAGAGCCTCCTCAGGCGTCTGGATCTTGGGTATGTAGAAGTAGACTCCTGAGCCCGCCCTCCTCAGAGACTCGTAGTTGTTCAAGACGAAGATGACGGCGGAGGTGACTATGAGTGGGATAGGTTTTCCGTTCAAGAGGATGTCGAAGTCGAGTAGGTGTAGGCCCGGGAGCCTATGGAAGACGGCGGGCCACTCCCGGCGAGGCTTAATCACCCTATAGACTTTCCCGCGCTCATGATACTCTGGAGGCAGGTCACCTGCCAAGACCCTCTTCACGTTGCGTCTAGCCTCCCAGATAGCGGCATGCCTCTCCCTTGAGCCGAATGGAACATACATGGCTGGGGCAGCGTCCTCCTCGTCCTCGAAGGCTACAACCACGTCAGCGTTTATCTGGTTTATCGCCCTGCTGAGAGGATGCCAAGGCCCTGTAATCTCCAGGCCTGGATTCTTAAGAGGGTGGACATCGCCGGGAATCGGCACATTCTCGTTTAGCCTCCAACGTAAAGGAGTGTCTCTTCCGAGGAAGTTATCGATCAGGCCCTGAACAATTTCGCGGAAGGTTCGGCTATCTCCATCTGCGTCCGTGAAGACTTCGTCCCAGCGCGGAAACATGCCCTTCTCTCGAAGAGGTCGATTATCCTCAAGCCACAATCTACGCCCCTCAAGCACCTTGTCAATCTCCGGCCCGATCTTCTCAGCGGCCTCAGCTATCAACTCCTCAACAACGACCCTCCTACCGTTAACCTCTTTCTCGCCGAAGAGGTCTCGATAATCCTCTAAGGCCCGTATAAGCAGCATGCATAAGAGCGGCACTCAAGGCGTCTTAAGCATTATGTCCTCGGTTGAGGCTCTCGCCAGGAATATTTATAACGCAATAGACTCATATACCGAATCCAATCGGCTCTCTTGGTTATATGTCTCGCATAGAGTTGGTGGACCTCTTCTGCAGGAGGTTTGCTGAGCAGGGCGGGGTTGTTGAGCCTGTCCATGACTGGGGCGAGGCGGTTGACAGGATACTTGATGAGGCTAAGGACGCCGCGGGGGCGGTGGCTGTTTCAAGCTGCGAAGACAGATACCTTGAGAGCCTCAAAACTAGACTGGGTGACGGAGACCGGCTTGTCGGCCCCCGTGCCCGGCCTGAGCAGATAGCCCAGTGCGTCCTCGGCATAACGTTTCCAGTGGCTGGAATAGCTGAGACAGGCTCAATACTCGAGCTCTGTTACGACGACAGCGACAGGCTGGTCTCGGCCCTACCACCAATTCACCTCGCATATCTAGAATCCTCTAAAATCGTGGCCCATTTGCTTGATGTCGCCGAGCTGGTGAGGAGGTCAGCATCGTCTAGAGCCTTCTCGGCTACGTTCATCTCTGGGCCGAGTAGGACCGCGGATATAGAGCTTAGGCAGGTCATAGGGGTTCACGGGCCTCACGCAGTAAAGATTCTGCTCAAGGTGTGAGAGGAGTTGGACTTGTTGAGAAGTCTTCAAAACAGGCTTGAGGAAAGGTTGAGCCAGGGGCCCGTGAGGGGACTTTACGCCGCGATGATGCGTGGTCTTCAAGGGCGGGAGAGAGCCGTCAACGAGATGGAGGCCTTCGAGGCCTTCAGAGAAGAAGCTCGAAAGATAAAGGAGAGAAGCATAGAGAGGCTCCCGGAGCTTATAGACCTGTTCGTCAAGAACTGTGAAAGGCGCGGAGCCAAGGTCTATTTCGCAAGAGACTCTGAGGAGGCCGTTCAGACAATAGCTGAGATAGTCAAGGCTTCTGGTGGGAAGCTGGTAGCAAAGTCTAAGTCACTGACAAGCGAGGAGATCCTCCTAAACGAGGGCTTGGAGAAGAGGGGAATAGAGGTCGTTGAAACAGACTTGGGGGAGAGGATTATCCAGCTAGCCGGTGAGAGGCCGAGCCACCTAGTCTTTCCCGCGATACACAAGACCTCGGAAGATGTGGGTCTACTATTCTCGAGGGAGGCCGGCATAAAGGTGGGACGCGACATAAAGGAGCTCATGGACTACATAAGGAGAAGACTGCGCGGCGTCTTCATGAATGCGGACGTCGGGTTAAACGGAGCCAACATCGGAATCGCCGAGATCGGCGGAGTGGTTCTTGAGACAAACGAGGGTAACGGGAGGCTTACGGCGTCTCTTCCACGCATCCAGATAGTTTTAATCGGGATAGAGAAGATAGTTGAGACTATTGAGGAGGCCTTTATTCTCGCCAGGGCTCATGGCGTTGCGGCGACTGGGCAGAGGCTTACGACGTATGTCTCTGTGATGGCTGGCCGCTCGCCTATGGCGGGGGATGGGGGGCGTGAGATGCACATAGTGCTGCTGGATAACGGCAGGACTGGGATGAGGGACGACAAAGTCTTCAGAGAGGCCCTATACTGTATAAGATGCGGGGCCTGCATGAATGTATGCGCACCTTACAGCGTGGTCGGCGGCCACATCTTCGGCCACATATATCCCGGCCCAATAGGGATACCTTGGACAGCCAACGTTCACGGGACAGATAAGGCGGTCTTCGCCCATCTCTGCATCTCATGCGGGCTCTGCAAGGAGGTGTGTCCAATCTCAATCAACATACCTCTCGCAATCTCAAAGGTCAAGCAGCTGCTCGCCGCGGAACATGGCCATCCAAAAGCAGACAAATTCATGATGAGGTATGAGGAGTTCGGAAGACTGGCCTCGAGACTGGCACCTCTTAGCAACTTGATCCTCAGGACTGGAATAACTCGATACATATTGGAGAAGACTACAGGACTCGACAGTTCGACTCCACTGCCAGAGTTCACGAGAGACACAATCGCTAAAAGATTCAAAAGAATTAAGAAGAAGCCTCCGGAGACGCGGGATAAGGTCGTCGTCTTTGTGGACTTTTTCGCAAATTATTGTAGGCCTGAGCTGGCCGAGCGGCTCGTCGAGGCCTTGCAAGAGGCTGGCATCGATACAGAGCTCCCTCCCCAGCTTACATCCGGATACCCCTTTATCGCATACG
>JAUQPZ010000021.1 GCA_030550155.1 Thermoproteota archaeon | reverse complement strand
ACCGACAGGTACGGGGAGAGGGGCAAGATCAGATACGTGCATATGGAGGTCGGGCATGTCGGCCAAAACATCTACCTGCAATGTGTGAGCCTTGGACTAGGATGCGTAGTCATAGGGGCATTCTACAACGAGGAAGTAAAGAAGATATTGGGAGTTAATGAAGAGCCTCTCTATGTGATCCCAGTTGGAGTTAAGAAGGGAGGATGGTAACGGATTAATAGAAATAGGCTCAAGAGCATTAGGAGTATCTGTAATCGTTTTTCTCCTTGTATATGCCTTCCCCCGTTTCTATCCGTCTTTGATGGAGTCGCCCAGTTACTTTGTAGAGGAGTTCAGGGGCGGGGGCGCGGTCGGGTTTAGATATGCATACGTTGGTGCTTAGTTGATTATCCTCTCACAGACGTATGCTTTCACGAAGTATTTTGTCAAGTATTTCGGGATGAGGATCAGGCTTGCGAGATGGTTGAATATGCACTGCATACTAAACGTTTCAGGCTTTGTCCTGGTGCTTATTCACGCTGGGTTCCCGTATGCTTTTAGGTATTGGGAACCATTCACAAGATTATATGTCTTGGGAGGGCTTGAAGGGTTGATAGGCATTAGAGGGTTGTTAACATGGCTGCTCATATCGGCATTTATCTCAGGCATGCTGAGTAGGTATGGGAGTAGCCTCAGGCTCAAAAGAATCTCAAACAGGGTACACTTCTACACGGCACTGTCAACATATATTTCCGCATCCATCCACATACTACTTTCAATAACATTCCCGGAAACGAGATGAAGACCACGCCGATTTTGAACCGAGAACATGCCGTGGCGGCTCAGCGAAATAAGCCTTTTTGATGAGCCACTCACTAGAGCCTGACCCGTGACGGAACACCGGCTGCGACCTATACACCCCGCTTTCTGGGTAGGCCCCGCCTCAAGCCAACGGACTCCCCGGAAGGCGCATCTTCCAGGCAGCAGTATCGTCAGCAGTGCCGTACGGTTTGCCCGAAAAGACTTTAATGCCTAGTGGAGCAACTAGGTTCCTCGGGGCGGCGGGTAGGGCTGGGGGGCTAGCCCTCCCCTAAAACCTGAAACGGGCTTAGGCAGGGGCCAGTAACCAGGGTGGAAGGGGGTGCCGACTCTCGGAGGGCGTCGGAAAGGGGCGGGATGAAGCCGCGTCCCGCTGGAGCGCGGTAGGGTGTGGCGCCACGCGTAGGCGGGGCCTCCCACACTCTCATGCGCCGAACCGCGTCAGGCCCGGGAGGGAGCAGCGCTAAGGCGCAACCGTGCTGCTGGCGGGGGGTCGTGGATGACACGCGCCTCTGATTGCCGCCGGGAGCTCGGTCCTCGACTGCCTGGGGGCCGCCGCCCCTCTAAAACCTAGTTAACAGTTTTAATCTCGCACCAAATCCAGTAGAGGTGGAAATGTCTAGCGGCAACGGTGGAGAAGACGCTTCAGAGGAGATAAAGCGCCTCAGAGACGAGAACCTCTATCTGAAGGCAGAGATCGAGAACTTGAAAAAGCTGATGCTTAGAGAAGTGGAGATTGCACGTCGCGACACCACTAGCAAGATGTTGCTGAACATGCTCTCAATTTACGAGGAGGTGGAGAGGGCATATATCAGCATGATCAACAACTCTGACAAAGACCAGGTATTGGAGGGGCTTGGAATCCTGGTGAAAGAGTTGAAGAGACTTCTAGGAGAGCTGGGCGTCACCTTTCTAGAGACAATCGGTAAGAGGTTCGACCCCTTCCTCCACGAGGCGGTCGGATATGTAGAGAGAGACGATGTCGAGAACGGGATAATAGTGGCCGAGATAAGTAGAGGATACGAGTATGCTGGACGTGTCCTGAAGCCGCCGAGAGTAATAGTGGCGAAGAGGAAGGAAGGCTCAGAACAGAGCCAGGCCCCCGCCCAAACATAAGTTAATCTCCGCCGTCTAACATGGCTCAGTGAAGGGGAAATGGCTCGTGGGAGATGGCTCTCTGAGAGGCGGGCGGACCCATGGGTGAAGCGGGCTAAGAGGGAGGGCTACCCCTCTAGGGCAGCCTACAAGCTCAAGCATATCCAAGAACTTTATTCGCTAATCGGTCTTGGAGACATCGTGGTTGAGCTCGGAGCAGCTCCGGGAGGAATGCTTAAGGCAGCTTCGGAGATTGTGGGCGAGGAAGGCCTCGTCCTTGGAGTCGATGTGAAGCCTATACGGTGCTCTGGCCCGAACATAAGGACTCTTGTGCTGGACATTATGTCCCCCACAGCTCCTGAAGCGATATTGAGGGAACTAGAATACGTGAAGTGTGATGTGCTTATCTCGGATGCCTCTGTGAACTTGACAGGTGTAGTAGAGATGGATACGCTCAGGCAGCTAGAGCTTGTTCTCAGGTGCTGCGAAATAGCTGACATGGTTCTGAAGGATGGCGGCAACATTATGTTCAAGGCGTTCGAGTGCCCGGAGCTACAGCTCATAGAAAGGCCGCTGAGAAGACACTTTAAGCAATTCAAGCGCGTGATAACACCGCCGAGTCTGAGAAAGCACAGCTCAGAAATATTTCTAATCGGCTTGGGGAGGGAAAGGGCTCCGATAGCTCCTCTCTTAAGGGAGGCTCTCCAGTAAGTTGGGCTCTACCTGCTGAATGTCAGTAAATGGACTGAGCAGGGCTGTAGAGTAAGTTTAACTTCGCCGTTGCTCACCGAGATGTCTTTTCCATCTCTTGGCATGACATTGTTGGGTTGCTCGAAAGTGTTCTTGTCGTCAGGCGAATCGCCTGCCAAATATCTGTGCCTTACGTCTCTTAAGTCGAACCCAGCGACTTGAATGCTACACTCAACAGGCTCATCGGCGTTCCTGCACACTATGTGCAAAAACATTTTATCCTGATTGAAGGATGCAACGGCGTCCACTGCCGGTATGTTGGTCTCAGCCTCCTCCGAATAGATGGATGGGCATAAGACACTGGTCCAGGCAACCTTATCCCCCGCGTTGGCGGAGAACATCTCAAAAACATGGTATTGTGGGCTGAGAACCATCCTGCCGTCATCGGAGGTCGAGATTAGGGGCAGAACGTTCACGGTCTGCGCAAAGCCAGCTATTGGAACCGCCCACGATATCCTTTCAAGAGCTATTAAGACCAGTCCCGTAAAGACTGCATCTTTAAGCGATGTAAACTGGACATGCATCGGTGGCACAGCTTCACGATACCAGACGTTCCACTCGTCAAATGCGAGTCTAATTTTGGTGGAGATGCCGTATTTTCTGCAAGTCCGATGGATGGATTCATAGATGGAGAGGAGGTTGCGCTCGATTAGTGATGGGGCTGCGACTAGGTCTTCATACTTCTTAGGGGCAAAGATATATGTGTGGACGGAGAGGTAGTCGAGATAATTTCCGGCACCTTTTATGATGTCTATGTTCCATTCCGGGTCGTTGTCACAGCCAACTCCTACCAGCTCGATTCTCTTGTCCACCCTCTTCATCAGGTTTGCAAACTCTATGGTTCTTCGGGCACATTCAGCTCCATCCACGCAGAAGCCTACCTGCCAACGGCCATACAGCTCGTTCCCAATCCCCCAGAGCCTGACGTTAAACGGCTCAGAATAGCCATCTCTCCTCCTCAAAGACGCATAATAGGTATCCCTCGTCGAGTTGCAATACTCAACCCACGCCGCCGCCTCCTCAGGCGTCCCACTGCCAGCATTAACAACGATGAAAGGCTCGGCTCCTACAAGCCTGCACCACTCAATATACTCGATGGTGCCAAACTCGTTCGGCTCAACCCACTCCCATGCTAGCTCAAACTTGCGTGGACGCGATTTCCTAGGCCCAATACCATCCATCCAGTGATAGGCCGATGAGAAATTGCCGCCGGGCCACCTGGCTATAGGTGGATGAATCCTTTTCACAGCCTCCAAAACGTCGGTCCTAAATCCTCTTAGGTTTGGTATGCTGGAATTTTCGCCGACCCAGATTCCCCCATAGATGCATCTACCCAAATGCTCGATGAACTGGCCGAAAACCCGTCTATCAAGCTGGCTAGAAACTGAACGCGTATCCACTCTAATAATGGATTTCTGGGGCACGGTATCTGTGTGGCGGAAGTGAAGATATATGTATTGACGTCCTCGGTCAACAGTCACGAGCTATTTTAGAGCGGCTAAGTTCAGAGCAACCTCACAGATATCGGAGCTATACTCCGCGATACGTCTTATATCATGCATAAGCGTATGAATAGTTGTATCCATCTCTGCTCTTCCACCTGCCCGCCTATTGATGTCTGCCAGATAGAGCCCAAAAGCCTCGATCCCCGTCAAAACCTTCAAGGCCCTCTCATACCCGCGCTCAAGTAGCGCTTTCTCAGCCTCGGTGAAGAGCTTGCTGACCTCATAGCCAGCGTCCACCAACTCCCTCGGCGGAGTCTTTACCCGCCTCTCACTCGCCACGTAGCTCGCCATCGATGTCGCATGATCTGCGGTTCTCTCAATACTCTTAGCTGCGATTATGTAGAAAAGGCATTCCTGAGGCCTTTTAAGGCCCAGAGAAGCAAGCCTTCTAGGGCTTGAGATCCCGATGTTGAGCTGCCTAACCACGAAGTGATAGAATCTGTCAACGTCGTAGTCTCTCTGTGCAATGTCTTGTGAGAGGTTCTCGTCGTTGTTCTCTATCGCGTATAGGGCGTCTCTCTGCATGCTGGCCGTGAGGTCAGCCATCCTCTCGATGACCTTTAATGGCTGGAGACTATCATGTGTCGGGAGGCACTGGGTAACAATTCCCTGCAAGCTCTCGCCAATAATCTCCACACCCACAAGCCACCTCCGCATCATCTCCTTCAACTCCTTGGTGTGTCTATACCCAGATTTCCCGAAATCAATGCTGATTACGCTAAATCCCGAGATATACATGGAGAGGTATAATCGCAGAACATCCTCGGGCTTCATTTCGGAGGAGACGCTTATCACGACCCTCTCTCCATCACCTATCTGCTCAACCTTTGAGGGCCAAAAAATCAACCCACCGCCCGGCTCCTCCATAATCAGGAGCTCGTCATGAGGCTGTAAGCCGACCCTCCTAACCCACTCCTGAGGAAGCGAGACTATTAATGTGGACCCGCCTGTTTTCTGGACTCTTCGGGAATAGACCTGCATCTCCTCAAACCTCCTTATCTACAGCCTTAAGCGAGAATATATAGCTATAATCCATACCCAGAATCTATATACCATTACAAATGAGAGGAAAAGAATATAGGTTTAACTTAAATAGTCAATAGAACCGCGTAAGGCCGAGAAAAATGGTAAACACCAGAATAATCGGGTTGAGCATAGCATTCTTAGTGATCGGGCTCGTCGTAGGCTACGTCGTTCTTCCCCCCATTGCGGGCACTACCGCTGGCGGACAAGGAGCCACCATTACCATTACTAGGACTGTGGGCGGTGAAGGAGTAAATACCATTACCGTAACTGAGACTGCTCGCGGCGACGTTTTGAGGACCCCTACCGTCACAGAGGGTGTCACGGTAACGTCTCCACCTCCAGGACAGACCCAGACGAGGACAGAGTTGGCCGGCGAGATAGAGATCGACGGGTCGAGCACTGTATACCCGATTACTGAGGCCGTGGCGGAGGCGTTCATGAAGCTACACCCCAAGGTCAAGATATCGGTGGGCATATCTGGAACTGGGGGTGGGTTTAAGAGATTTGTCGTCGGTGAGACTGACATTAATGATGCCTCTAGGCCGATCTTGAAGAGTGAAGCTGATGCTGCTGCCTCTAACGGCATCGCGTGGATTGAGGTACCGGTCGCGATTGACGGCCTCGTTGTGGTGGTGAATAGGGCTAACGACTGGGTCGACTGTCTTACAATCTCAGAACTTAGAAGTATCTGGGCTCCAAACAGCACAGTCTTTAGGTGGAGTGATATTCGCCCTGGATGGCCCAGTCAGCCTATACTGCTTTATGGTCCTGGCCCAGATTCAGGGACATTCGACTACTTCACAGAACGCGTTGTTGGGAAATTGAAGGCCAGTAGAACAGATTATGTGGCCTCAGAGGACGATAATGTCTTGGTAGCAGGCGTCGAGGCGGAGAGATACGCGCTCGGATACTTCGGATATGCCTATTATCCCAGCGCGGCCGACAAGATACGAGTAATACCTATTAGGGACGACAAAATCCCCAACTCTCAGTGTATTACCCCGACTGACGAGACTGTAAGAACATATCAGTACCCTCTCTCAAGACCTCTCTTCATCTATGTCAACAAGAAGTTCTGGGATGAGAAAGAATGGCTGAGAGAATTCGTCATCTTCTACGTTGAGAATGGTGAAAGCTTTGTCAGACAAGTCTCCTACACTCCTTTACTCTCCGAGTACTATAGGGCTGCAGCCACTCTGCTGCGAGCGGGCATCACCGATGGCCTATACACCCTATCCGCCGCACCAATCTGGAGGAACGCGGGACCGCGTTAGTGCAGTTCCCTAGGTGTGTAAGTGATGACGGCTACAATCCAGCATGAGGCGCTGAGGAAAGCAATTCAAAGGAAGAGGATACAAGACAGATTTTTTCACATAACCTTCCTCTCAGCTACATTTGTTTCAACAATCTCACTCATCGTGATTTATGTAACTCTGGGTCTTGAATCCTTCAACTTCTTCGCACATGTATCAATAGTAGAGTTTTTAACAAGTACCAAGTGGACCGTCCTCTTCGCCGATAAAAACTTCGGAGTCCTGCCACTCCTTAATGCGACCGTAATGACCTCGCTCATAGCGATAGCAGTTGCAGGTCCTTTAGGTGTGATGATCGCTCTCTTCTTGAGCGAGTATGTCTCTTCAACGACTAGGTCGGTGGTTAAGCCGGTAGTAGAGACGCTTGCCGGCATCCCTACCGTTGTTTATGGGTACTTTGCGCTCTACTTCATTACACCAAACCTGTTAAGGACTCTCTGGACGAATATTCAGATTCACAATGCTCTTGCAGTTGGCCTCATGATCGGAATTCTTATCATTCCGATAGTGGCCTCCATTAGCGATGACGCGATGAAGGCCGTGCCCGCGGATCTCAGATTAGCGGCTTATGCTGTGGGGTCTAGGAAATCAGACGTCGCTCTTAGGGTGGTCTTCCCCGCAGCCCTTTCAGGTGTCTCAGCATCAATAATTCTAGCGTTTGCACGGGCAATGGGTGAGACCATGATCGCGGCGATTGCGGGTGGATTTAGAAGCGTCTTGACCTTTAATATTGGAGAGGCGATGGAGACAATGACGGCATATATTGCGCAGGTTGCGACGGGCGACGCCCCGCACGGGACCATTGAGTATCAATCACTCTTCGCGGTGGGGCTATTCCTACTGCTCATAACGGCCGTTTTGAACTACATCGGTATAAAGGTGGTGAAGAGATGGGCGATCAGATACTAGCCCAATATAGTCGTCGTATGAGGTTTAGGAAGATTCTAGACAAAGTGTTGCCCCTAATCCTTAGCGTGGCGGTTTTTATAGCGGTTGCGACGGTTTTCTCCGTACTCTTCACGACTATCATGACAGGCTGGCATAGGTTATCATTGAATCTCATCCTAAATTATCCGTCTGCTAATCCGAACGAGGCGGGGATGAGATCGGCCATCTTGGGAAGCATATATACAGTCGGGTTATCCGCCCTAATATGCATTCCACTCAGTATTGCGACCGCGATATACCTTGTGGAGTATTCGAGAGGCGGTCGGCTGGCATCCATCCTCAGCTATAACATCTCGAACTTAGCAGGAGTCCCCTCCGTTATCTTCGGAGTCGTGGGGCTCGGCTTTCTCGCCTACTGGCTAGGAATGGGGCGGACGATAATCACAGGTGCCTTTACGCTCGCTATTCTGATTCTCCCACTAGTTACGGTAACCTGCGTCGAAGCTTTGAAAACCATCCCTGACGACTTAAGGTTAGGAGCCTACGCCTTGGGAGCAACGACGTTCCAAGTTGTAAGACGGGTAGTTCTTCCCAGGGCCTTGCCCATGATGCTGACGGGAGGAATTCTCGGGATAAGCAGAGCGCTCGGTGAGGCGGCCCCCATATTAATCGTTAGCGGCCTCCTCTTCATTAGGGACGACCCCACTTCACTGTTCAGCAGGTTCACGGTCATACCACTTCAGCTCTTCAACTGGGTAAGCAGGCCGCAGCCAGCCTTCATAGAGCTTTCATCGGCAGGTATAATAGTGCTCCTTATCATTCTGTTCGCTCTCAACGGCTTGACCATAGCTCTTAGGCAAGTCCTAGCGAGGAGGGCGGAGTGGGCGTGAAGATAGAGTCATATAATAAACTTGGATTACGTTATTCGGAGATAGGTAAAAATGAGATGAGTGAATCATCTGCGCCCGAGGTTGTTAGGGTGGAGGCCTTGCGGGTGGTTTATGGTAGCAAGATTGCTATAGACGACATCAACATATCGTTCAAGAGGAGTAACATCACGGCGATCATCGGCCCATCCGGCTGTGGAAAGTCTACCCTCTTAAGATCGATTAACAGGATGAACGATCTCATCCCCGCAGCCTCAGTCAGCGGGAGAGTTTACTTCAACGGCGTTGACATCTACTCCAAGGATGTGGACCCCGTCTATATCCGTTCGAGGATTGGAATGGTTTTTCAGCGGCCCAACCCATTCCCCTTCAGCATATTTGATAATGTCGCTTTCGGGTTAAGAGTCAACGGCTTCAAGCTCACGAAGGACGAGCTATACAATAAGGTTAAGGACGCCCTGGTTAAAGCCGCCCTCTGGGACGAGGTAAAGGACAGGCTTGACAACCATGCATACAGTCTTTCAGGGGGGCAGCAGCAGAGGCTCTGCATAGCGCGGGCTCTCGCCGTCGACCCTGAGGTGTTGCTGCTGGACGAGCCTACAGTCTCGCTAGACCCCATCTCGACAGCTAGGATAGAGTCTCTGCTCCGCTCCATAAAAGACGAGTACACGATAATAATAGTGACGCACAACATGCTTCAAGCAGCCCGTGTCTCTGATTATACCGCCGTCATGATGCCCGATGACGACATGGTGGGTAGAATTATAGAGTTCGGTGAAACGCGCGGCATCTTCACAAACCCGCGCGATAAGAGGACGGAGGATTATATCAGTGGACGTATAGGGTGAGGCTTTGCTTGAGTAGGATACTCGATATGGGGCTCCAGCTGCTATCTCGCCGTCTTGAGGAGATGTTTAATCTAGGGATAAGCTCCTTCTCTAAAAGCACAGAGGGGCTGCTGCAGTACAAGGACGTTGAAAGAGAGGTCTATGAGGCCGCGAAGAGGCTTCGAGACATTTATGAGGAGATATGCGACATAGCCACAGAGCTGATAGCGAGGTATCAGCCAGTTGCTAAGGACTTAAGATTTATCCGATCATGCATCAACGTCTCATACGATATTCTGAGGATGGGGAGATACGCTCTAGAGATTACGAGGAGTAGCAGTATGCTTGGCTCACTCCTAGAATGCGACTTGACGCCAATCTCGCAGTCTAGCGAGATCATCGGGAAGATGCTCAGAGACAGCCTTCAAGCTCTAAAAACCCTTGACGTAGAAAAGGCCCGCGGGGTTAAGTTGATGGATGAAAGAATCGACGAGATCTACAGGGAGAGGATAAGGGCAATCACGCTCGAGAGGGATGGCCCTAAGGAGTGTGACGTGGCAATCGTTCTTGCGCTAAGGAATCTTGAGCGAATCGCCGACCACGCTACCTATATCTGCGACGCGGTGGAGTATATTGTGCTGGGGCCGGTTAAGCACCGTGAATAAATGTCAGGAGACCTTGGATAGCAATATGGACGCAACTGCCGCGTCTTGAGCGGCGGTCCCCACGGTTTTGAAGACTGTTACCTCGTCTCTGTCCACTCGGCCCGGCTTTAAACCTGCGATAACCTCACCAATCTCTGCGTGAACATTCTCCCACCCCATCAGGGAAGCCCTTACCGCCTGTATCAGATCCCCCGCCTCCTCTTTGGCCGCTGACAAGAAGTCCACGACGACTTTGGCGGAGGCTACGAGCCGCGGGTCGAGTTCAGCCATCTCGGGGGTGTAGGACCCGATAGCGGATATGTGTGTCCCTTGCCTCACCCAGTCCTTCAAGACTACCGGAGCCCGGCTCGTCGTAGCTGTTATTATCACGTCGCATGACTTGACGAGCTCCTCAGCTGAGGCTAAAGGTGTAACCTTGACGCCTATTTTTGCAGACATCTCCTCAGCGAATCTCTCCGCCCGCTCACTCAGCAAATCATACACGCTTATTCTCTCAGGCCTCATGACTTGGTTAGAGATGATTAGCTGCCAGCGTGCCTGGTATCCGCAGCCTATAATCCCGAGCCTCGAGGCATCTCTCCTAGCTAAGTATTTTATGGATAGGGCTGTGGCCGCAGCCGTCCTCAGGCCTGTGAGGGCGCGGGCCTCGGCGACTATACTTGGCACCCCGTTCTCGGGGTCCACTATTACCACAACGGCGTTTGTGGTCGGTAACCCTTTCTTTATGTTCCCCGGATAGACCGACACTATTTTGAGAGAGAAGACGTTGAGGCTTGGGGCCAGACAGGGCATCAACAGTATATCGCCCTTGGGGGCGACCTCTATCCTGCTCCGCTGAGGCATCAAAACCCTCCCGAGGCTGAGCTCCTTGAAGGCTTCTGCAACGCTCCTCAGCAGCTCGTCTGTAGAGATGAGAGACTCCACATCATCATCGCTTAACACCTTGAGCATTCCAGCTTCACAACTGTTCTCGTGCGGTGGAAGATATATAGGGCTTAAGTCCTGCCAAAGCCTCTATGCTATGTGATGATCATTTCAGGAGACTTCAGCTGTGGGAAACTTTAAAAGTAGATACTAACGAGATATACGGGAATACGTTGTCCACTGACATATCGCTGAAGATGCTTGCCAAGTCGCTAGGCGGAACGGTCCTCGTGAAGCTTAGGAACGGTAGAGCCATACGTGGCCAGCTTCTAGGCTATGACCAGCACATGAACCTGGTACTCGACGGGGCCGAAGAGGTGAGGGGTGAGAACAACTCTGTCAAGCTCGGCCTCATAGTCGTCAGGGGCGACAATATAGTTATGATATCGCCCTCACAGATTAAGCAGGAGGTCAGCGGGGCATGAAGGGCACGCCATCCATGGGAAAGTTCAAGACGCCTACTCACGCGAGGTGTAGGAGATGTGGACGACGCTCCTTCAACTATAGGCGCGGAAGATGCGCGCACTGCGGCTTTGGTGCAACGAAGAAGTGGAGAAGTTATAGGTGGCTCAAGAGTCTTAAGGAAAGGTCCTAAAGCAACATCCAGTTTAGATAGCGGCCGTGCGCCGCGTCCCCGACTTCAGAATCTCCCTAACTACGTAGGGCAGTATTCCACCATGTCTATAATATTCTACCTCGACCGGAGTGTCAAGTCTGAGAACAGCGTAAAAAGCGACGACAGACCCGTCTTCCCGCCTAGCCGTCACCCTCACCCTCCCCCCAGGCCTCAGCTCATTCAGCTCTAAGTCGTAGACCTCTGAGCCTGTGAGGCCGAGGCTGCGCCAGCCCGTCCCAGCCTCAAACTGGAGCGGCAGAACACCCATTCCCACAAGGTTACTCCTATGTATCCTCTCGAAGCTCTCTGCTATCACCGCCCTGACGCCGAGAAGCCTCGTCCCCTTAGCCGCCCAATCCCTCGAGCTCCCGGCGCCATATTGCTTCCCCGCAAGCACTATCAGCGGCACCCCCTCGCTCCTATACCGCATGGCGGCGTCATAGACTGTCATCTTTGCCCTGTCTGGGAAGTGAAGCGTCCACCACCCCTCTCCCTCCGGGAGTAGATAGTTTTTCAGCCTATGGTTTGCGAAGGTTCCTCTGATCATGACCTCGTGGTTTCCGCGTCTCGAGCCGTAGGTGTTGAAGTCGACGGGGTCGACTCCTATGCTCCTGAGATACTGCCCCGCCGGGCTTTGAGGCGGTATCGCTCCTGCGGGTGAGATGTGGTCTGTTGTGACGCGGTCTCCAAGGAGGAGGAGCACGCGTGCACCCCTGATGTCCTCGACGGGTTCTGGCTCCTTCTTGAAGTCCTCGAAATAAGGAGGTCTCACTATATATGTTGACTTAGTGTCCCAGCTGAATGTATCGCCCGCAGGCGGTTTAAGCTCATCCCACTCCCCCACACCTGAGAATATCTCTTCATAGCGGCTTCTGAACATCTCGGTCTTTATCTTGGACTCGATAATCTCTCTTACCTCGCTGGGGTCCGGCCATATGTCTTTGAGATAGACTGGTGCGCCATCATCACTGTATCCAAGAGGTTCACTTGGAAAGTCTATGTCTATTCTCCCGGCGATCGCGTATGCAACCACCAAGATCGGCGAAGCTAGGAAGGACGCCTTCACACTGGGATGTATCCTCCCTTCGAAGTTGCGGTTACCGCTGAGAACCGCGACCGTGAAGAGGTCGCTCCTCCTTATCTGGTCCTCAACCTCGGGTATAAGCGGCCCACTGTT
Source organism: Thermoproteota archaeon (assembly GCA_030550155.1). Classification (GTDB taxonomy): domain Archaea; phylum Thermoproteota; class Nitrososphaeria_A; order Caldarchaeales; family Calditenuaceae; genus HRBIN02. The sequence goes on along the minus strand of JAUQPZ010000021.1, from coordinate 15,538 downwards.
ACCAATGCAGGTGGTGCACCCGTATCCCACAACCTCGAAGCCGAGCTTGGCAAGATAGGGTAGTAGGCCGGCCTCGGCGAGATAATCTGTGACGACGGCTGAGCCTGGTGCAAGACTCGTCTTCACATATGGCTTCTGCCTCAGTCCTTTGTTCACTGCGTTCCTGGCTAGGAGCCCTGCCCCGATCATCACTGATGGATTTGAGGTGTTGGTGCAACTTGTGATCGCGGCTATAACGACTGCCCCGTCAGCCAGCTCCACCTCCTCTCCGTTGAGCCTGAAGTCTATCTTCCTGATGCTCAATCCACCTGCTCCACCCTCGTAGTGCCACGAGCCAACGCTATTGTTTGAGGCAGTCTTCACTGGTCTAACCTTGCTTAGAATCTCTGAAACAGCTTTCTTGACCTCCCCCAGTCTTATTCTGTCCTCCGGGTTGGCGGGTCCGGCGATGCTCGGCTCCACCGAGTCAAGGTCTATCTCAACCACCATGCTATATCTCGCCTCCCGGTTGTAGTCGGTTGTAAAGAGACCCTGCAACTTGGCGTATTTCTCGACGAACTTTACATAGGCTGGATCTCGGCCAGTCATTAAAAGGTATTTTATCGTGTGGTTATCAATGGGGAAGAGGCCGACTGTCGCCCCATATTCTGGTGCCATGTTAGAGATCGTTGCCCTGTCTGGGACGGAGAGGGTGGCGACTCCAGGGCCGAAGAACTCTACAAACTTCCCGACCACGTCTCTGCGCCTTAAAGTCTCTGTCACAGTCAGTACAAGGTCCGTAGCGGTAGCCGGTGGTCTCAGCTCTCCTACCAGTCTGACTCCAACCACCTCGGGGAGGGGCATGTAGTATGGCTGCCCAAGCATTACAGCCTCTGCTTCTATGCCCCCGACACCCCAGCCTAAAACACCCATGCCATTCACCATGGGCGTGTGAGAGTCTGTGCCGAGTAAGGTGTCTGGGAAAGCAATCAGGCCGTCGGGACCCTGAACCTCCACAGAGACAACCTTGGCAAGATACTCGAGGTTGATTTGATGAACTATGCCGCGACCTGGAGGAACGACATAAAAATTCTTAAAGGCGTCCTGAGCCCACTTCAAAAGAGTATATCTCTCACGGTTTCTGCTGAATTCAAGAGAGAGGTTTCTCAAATATGCATCCTTAGAGGCGAAGAAGTCGACTTGAATTGAGTGATCTATAACTAGATGTGTGGGGATCTTCGGGTTAACATTAGAGGTCTCGCCGCCTAGCCTCGCCACCACCTCCCTCATGGCCGCCAAGTCCACGATCAGTGGGACGCCGGTGAAGTCTTGAAGCAGAACGCGCCCAGGCATAAACGGTATCTCGCGACGCCCATCCTGTTGACCGGAAAAACCGCCTACAATCTTAACATCCTCCATAGATGCGACTCCCCCGGCGGCACTCCTAACAACGTTCTCTAATAGAATCTTGATGCTCGGCGGCATCGAGTCAACTCCTCTTGCAAGGCCAGCCTCCTCCAAAACTTTCAGATCATAGTATACGGCCTCTCCGAGTGGTGTCTGAACCCTTTTCTTAACCTGCTCCAGCTCTCTGCCGAGCGTCATACTATTGCCCCTGGCCCACTCTTAATCTAGTGGCAGATTTTTAACCTTGGCCCATGAATCGAGGCGGAGGCTCGTAGCCCTTTTACGACCTGGCTACCCACACCATGTGCGCTAGTTCAGGGCCGGCGAGTCGGAGAGCCGTCTGCACGGCGTCGGGTGAGCCTGGAAGCGCGAGAATTATTGAGCCCCTCAGGACTCCGGCCAACGCTCTGGAGAGAGCCGCGGAGAACCCGATCTTCATATAGCTCTCCATCCTGAACACCTCCCCAAACCCTTCAACCTCTTTCTCAAGCATCGGCCTCACCGCCTCGATGGTGACGTCCCTTGAAGATATTCCAGTCCCTCCTATAACGGCCACAACATCAAACCCCTCTCCTACAGCTTCCAGAACCCGTGAGCGGATTCCGAGGATGTCGTCTCCAACAATCCCTTTATGCACTACCTCGTGACCCAGCTCTTCCAAAAGCCTCTTAGCCATGTCTGACGACTCGTCAACTACGGGCTCACCCTTAATCATGGCCTCATAGCGGCTGGTGCTCGACCTTACCAAGGCTATCCTGAGCCTCGTCGGGGCTTCTTTTCTATGAGACTCAGCCGCACACACGGTAAAGCCTCACTCGAGAGAAGTATTAAACCATGAAGCTTCAGCGGATGCGCTCTTTATCCGGAGGAGAGAGTGAATATGGTTTATATCCTGCCTGTGTTAAGTCTCCACAGGTGAGCGGCGCTATCGGAGACCCAGGTTTATCTGGAGTGTAGAGAGTGCGGCAAGCAGTTCGGGCACATACTTGCGTATGTCTGCGATGAATGTTTTGGGGCTTTGGAAGCAAACTATGACCCCGAGAGAATCTCCGTGACTAAGAGCAAGGTGGAGGCGCGGGAGCCCTCCATGTGGAGGTACTGGGAGTTTTTGCCACTAATCTCTCTGGAAAACAAGGTGGATATAGGAGCAGGCTACACGCCTCTAATAAGGGCGGAGCGTTTAGGCAAAAAGCTGGGAGTGAAGAGCCTATACATTAAGAACGACACAGTCAACCCCACCCACAGCTTCAAGGATAGGCCGGCGAGCTTGGCAGTCTCAAAGGGGCGCGAATTCGGGCTGAACGCCGTGGGCTGCGCCTCCACAGGCAACCTAGCAGGCGCCACTGCAGCACACGCCACGGCTGGCGGTCTCCCATGCTACGTCTTCATGCCAAGCAGCGTCGAGAAGGCGAAGATTAAGCAGGCCGCTCTATATGGTGCTCAGATTCTTCTTGTTCAGGGAACATATGACGACGCTAACAGGCTCGCGGCGCTCGCGGCGGATAGGCTCAGCTTGGGCATAGTTAACGTGAACCTGAGGCCCTACTATGTGGAGGGGTCCAAGACCATGGGCCTCGAGATCATAGAACAGCTCGGTTGGAGGTCCCCAGACAGAATAATAGTGCCCACTGCCAGCGGCGCGCTGCTATCAGCAATTTATAAGGGGATTAAGGAGGCGGAGCTTTCAGGGCTGATCGGAGGCAGCGGGGTATCTATGGTTTGTGCGCAACCCCTAGGCTGTTCCCCGATAGTGAAGGCCTTTAGAAATGGTGGAGAAAGGATTGAGCCTGTTAGGCATCCGGATACGATTGTGCAGAGCCTCGCGATAGGAGACCCTGGCGACGGGTATCAGGCTCTCAGGGTTCTCAGAGAGAGTGGGGGCGCTGCAGTAGCCTTGACGGATGACGAGGCGGTAGAGGCCGTCCAACTTCTAGCATCGACAGAGGGGATATTTGCTGAGCCTGGAGGCGCGATTTCTGTTGCCGCACTGAAGAAACTGGTTGAGCTGGGGGAGATTGATGGAGACGAAGAGATTGTCTGCTGTGTGACCGGCTCGGGGTTGAAGACGATTGAAACAATTCCTGAGCCGACTAACGTGAAGCTGATCCCACCCACGCTTGAGGGAGTGAGAAAAGCGACTGGGTTACACTGAGCATTCTCCGCGAAAAACGGAAACGGTTTATATCCTCCTAAGTCGAATCTTCACGCAAAGATGTCCCCGCAGGTCAGGGTAACAGTTACCTCAGTCCTCGCTAACTATCTCGGCGGAAAGAAAGATTTCGTCCTAAAAGCTGAAACCATCAAAGACGTCATAGAGGAGCTCGCGAAGAATTATGGCCCGGAGATAAAGAGAAGACTTCTCGACGATGAAGGGCGTCTTAGGAGATATGTCAACATCTATGTCAATGACCAGGTGCTCAGCCACAGCCAATTGGATCTCAAGCTTGAGGAGGGGGATGAGGTTTTAATACTCCCCGCTGTAAGTGGAGGCTCGAAATGAGGGCTCTTCCCATTCTCTCAGTTCTTCTGGCCATAGGTGTCCTATTTCAGGTGGCTCTCGGGGAAGCTGGACTTGTTACTATATGGCTTCGCGATCTCCACGCAACCATAGGGCTGGCTGGGGTTATTTTGACGGCTGTCGCGCTAAGTCTCTCTCGCGGCAGCAAAACCTCAACCATCTATCTAGCTGTTCTGTTAGCAGCTGCGCTGGTGCAGGCGATAGTGGGGTTATCTTTATACGGGATTATTACTATAGACTTCAGACTTTTCTCTACAATGGAGACAATACACCGCTTCAATGCGTATTTTATTCTCCTAACTGGGCTGGTCGGCGGAGTGCTTATCGGTGTCGCCAGAAGAAGGAGCGCCACTTCAACCCAGGCTGTCCCTCAGGGCTGACAGCTTTGAGGCGATACTGGTCAATATCTCGTCGATAAGCTGGTTGACTGCATTGACGTATAGCTGGTAGCTCTGAGGCAAGGACTCAAACCACAGGAGAAGCTGCTCAGCAGTTGCGCTGTCTCCAGGATACCTTTCTATCCACTCATAATAGTCCATTAGCCCATCAATATTGTTTATCACTCTATCCACGGATGGTGTTAGAGCTGGGTCGAAGGAAGCTATCAAGCTCTTAACATCTAGCCAGTAGTCAAGTGTCGCGTTCCTGTCAGGCGGAAGCTGGTCTACTGCCCTCAACTGGTTTAGTATAGGGATGGCCTGAGACACGACGCTAACCTGTGCCTGGATCCTCCGAAAGCTGTTCTCAAGCGAGCTCTTCTCCCTAGCAAGTTCGTCGTTGCTCCTTCTCAGATTCTCAAGCTCGTTTGAGAGAGCTGTCTGTAAACTCAGAGCCCTCTGCTCAGCATCTTCAAGCTGCCTCCTCGTCTCGCCCAGCAGGACCTCAAGTCTTCCTTCCTCCCTAAGTGCCGAGTCTAATTCCTGCTGTCTCGTGCTCAGCTCCATTTCAAGCTGTCTGACTCGCTCACGTTCTGCATCGATTATCTTTTCTGCATCGGCCCGGGCTGTGAGAGAGCCCAGGCTTAACCCTGCGGCGAAGCAAGCAACCCCTAAGGCCACCACGAGGACAGAAACCAGTATGAGCGTCCCCCTTTGCATGAGCTATAAACACAGGCCCTAGCTAATAAGTAATTCCTGAAGACACAATAATTTTTAGCCCGTACCTCTCTCCTGCATCCGAAGCTCAAGAGTCTTCAAGTCAAGCCCCAGCATGGCGCTGCTCTCGTCAACCATTCTCTGTGCCTCAGCAACAATCTCCGGCCTGTCCCAATAAGTTGTGGCGAGCACTATGGCCTCGGCCCTCGCCCTTGGGTCGGAGGATTTGAAGATTCCTGAGCCGACAAATACTCCATCACACCCTAGGCTCATCATCAACGCAGCGTCCGCCGGCGTGGCTATTCCGCCAGCGGCAAAGTTAACAACCGGCAGCCTTCTAATTCTAGCCGTCTCCAACACGAGCTCGTAGGAGGCCCTTAGATCTCTCGCCGCTCTCATTAGCTCCTGCTCATCTCCATCCTCATATAGGATCGAGATTCTTCTGAGCTCGTTGTTCAGTATCCTCACATGCTTCACAGCCTCTGCCACGTTGCCGGTGCCGGGCTCGCCTTTGGTCCTGATCATTGAGGCGCCCTCTTCTATTCTTCTAAGGGCCTCGCCAAGGTCTCGGGCACCGCAGACGAATGGAGTTGTGAAGTCCCATTTCCAGATGTGTCTTTCCTCGTCGGCTGGTGTAAGGACTTCGGACTCGTCAATCATGTCGACTCCAGCCTCTTCTAGGGCGCGGGCCTCCCATGTATGCCCTATCCTGCACTTTGCCATCACAGGTATCGTTACATGGTCTAGGACCTCCTCTATCACCTTGAGGCTCGCGGTTCTAGCAACACCACCCGCCTTCCTTACATCGTATGGCAGCTTGTCGAGGACCATGACGCCGACGGCTCCCGCGTCCTCAGCTATCTGCGCCTGCTCGACATTTGTGACATCCATGACAACGCCGTGCTTAAGCATGTGGGCGAACCCTCTCTTGACTAGGGTGGAGCCTCTTTTGACGCCTAAGCCTCCTATACTGCTTATGCGCAGCCCCGGAATCTCCCTTTGGCTAAGAGTAAGGGATATCAATTCTACTCCGCTATCCGTGCCCACGATATATAAACCAATCGCACTCCCCGGGGAGCCGAGATAAATTTTTCACGGGGGATTGAAGTCTAAATAGCTGGATGAGTTTAAAGAACAAGCGGCTTACTCCACTTGTTTTCCTCTCGGGGTTTGCGGTGATGTGTGTTGAGTTGGCGGGGAGCAGACTCCTCACACCTGTCTTCGGGAGCTCAGTCTTTGTGTGGGGAAGCATCATAGGCGTGGTCCTCTCATCCCTGGCCCTAGGATATCATCTCGGCGGAAAGGTCGCAGACCTAAAACCAGACCCGCGCTCCCTCAACATGATAGTGTTTACAAGCGGTGTCATCTCGCTAGCGATACCATTTCTTTCACCTCTCGGACTGGAGTTGGCGATCTCGATGGGGCTTGAGGAGAGATGGGGAGCTCTAATAGCCAGCCTGGTCCTGCTAGCGCCCCCTAACCTGCTTCTGGGAATGGTCTCGCCCTTCGCCGTGAAGCTGACCACAAAGCAGCTGACAGAGCTCGGAACAATAGCGGGGAATCTCTACGCGGTCTCAACCCTTGGAAGCATAGTTGGGACTTTCGGAACAGTATTCATCCTAATACCGCTCGTGGACCTCCGCACAATCTTCCTTGGGATAGGGCTGTCGCTGATGGCCTTATCGTCTATAGGTCTCGGCAGCTCCTCTAAGGTAACACTAGCGGTGCTCTTACTGGTTCTCATATCTCCCTTAGGAGTTTTGGGCGAACAAGTCGCTGCAGCGTCAGGCGAAATCGTTGAGGCGGGTGAGACCCCTTACAATAGTTTAGTCGTGGCTAGGAGCGGAGATCTACAGGTCCTATACCTCAACGGTCTACCCCACAGCGGCATGAGCCTCAGCGACCCAGGAGCCCTCGTCTTCAAGTATACAAAGTTCTTCGAAATTGCTTTGGCCCTGAACAGCGCCGCAGAGAGGGTCTTATTCATAGGGGGAGGCGGCTTTTCGGGGCCTAAATACTTCCACGAGAATTACCCGTGGCTCACAGTCGAGGTTGCTGAGATAGACCCGGTCGTCATAGAGGTCGCCAAGAAGTATTTCCATCTGAGAGAAGACCCCAGGCTCATAGTGCACAACGATGACGGCCGCGTCTTCCTGCAAAGGAGAGAGACACGGTTCGACGCCATAATAGTCGACGCCTACGCAAAGACATACATCCCATACCATTTAATGACTCTTGAGTTTTTCAAGGTCATGAGGAGCCGCCTTACCGATGACGGTGTCGTAGTCAGCAACATAATCGCATCCATGACGGGCGACACCTCCGAAATTCTCTGGTCTGCCTACAAGACCATGAACATCGTTTTTCCCAAACTTTACGTCATTAAGGCGTCGGAGGTCTCGGCGCCGCTTGTCCAGAACATCATAGTGGTGGCTTGCGTCAACCCGGCGTGTGAACTGAAGGATGCCTTAAACAGGTGGGGGAACTATGAGCTCGAGGAGCTCGTGATTAGTGGGCTTTGGGAGTGGATTCCCGACCTTTCCGAGTATAGGGTGCTGACTGATAGCTATGCGCCTGTAGAGTCGATGATAAACCCTGTTACTGGTCGGCCCTACTCGGTTGAGCTCGAGGCCGGGGACTATACTCTGCCCTCTCTCCTACTTCGCGGCAGTAATTCCTTCACCTTGGCGTTAGTCGGGCTGGCAACCGTGTATTGGGTGGGCACATTGATGATGAATCTCTCGAGGGTCGAGATAAAGTCTAAAGCAGTTAGTAATAAGAGGGTGGAGGATGGTAATGCCTAGTTCGGGAGGGCCGGTTTCGGAGCCTAGTCAGGAGCAGCTTGACCGTTTAAGACAGGCGGGCTCCATAGCATACTCGGTTCTCAGGGAAGCAGCCGCGATGGTGAGGCCAGGTATGCGGGCCCTAGAGATCTGCGAATATGCAGAGACCAGGATCAGGGAGCTTGGAGCCAATCCAGCTTTCCCCTGCAACGTTGGCATAGACTCGGTTGCCGCACACTACACCGCCACGCATACCGATAACGAGGAGATACCGAGGAACTCGCTTGTGAAGCTCGACATAGGGGTTGAGCTCGAGGGCTACATAGCTGACACTGCAATCACAATCGACTTGAGAAGCCAGCACGGATACTTGGTAGATGTGGCGAAAGAGGCTCTGAGAAACGCTCTCAGCATAGTCAAGAGCGGAGTTAAGGTATCCGAGATAGGAAAGCTAGTGTATGAGACAGCAATCAGGCTTGGCTGTAGGCCCATAGCCAATCTCTCAGGCCACGAGATAAAGCGCCACTGTCTCCACGCGGGTGTCTCGATACCAAATATCCCCACAGCAGACACAAAGAAACTCGAGGCCTCCCACATATACGCGATTGAGCCGTTCATAACGCTGAGCAGAGCCTCAGGCGTCGTCGTTAATACAAAGACCATTAACATCTTCTCCGTAAGAGACACCCAGCTCAGAGTTAAGGGGGCGAGCCAAGAGGAGAGAGAGGTTTGGAGGGAGATAATTGAGGTCTCTAGGGGCCTCCCCTATACTACTAGGTGGCTAAGTGAAAGGGCCGCGCTACTGCACCCGAACCTCTATCGGCGTGGCCTAGTGTTCGGATACCCTGTACTGGTTGAGAAGGGAGGAGCGCCTGTCGCGCAGGCCGAGCACACAGTAATAGTCTATGATGACGGATGCGAGATATTGACCACCGGTTAGGCCCTCTAATAATTTAAAAGCTGGCTATATATTTCTAAGGTCCTCCTCGCCGCCTTCTCCCACGTGAACTCGTCGAGAACTCTCTGCCTACCATTCTTGCCCATCAGCTTCGCCCTGTCAGGATATCTCAAGACCTCCTTTATTCCCCAGGCAATATCGAGCGGATTAGAGCCGTCCACGTGTATCCCACACTGCTTCTCTCCAGAAGGTACAACCTGCTCCCTAAACCCGACAACCCCCCGCGCACCGACTACCACAGGCCTCTCCATCGCCATAGCCTCTAAGGAGACTATTCCGAAGGGCTCATATAGGGAGGGGAAGACACAGACATCTGAGGCGGCATAGTGTAAAATCCGCTCGCGCTCAGAAACAAACTCCGACCTCAGTATGACGCGGCCTGAGAGGCCGAGCCCTCTTATAAGCCCGTTAAGCTCTCCCTCCATATCACCCTTACCCAGAATCACCAGTTTAGTTTTGGGAAACTCGCTGAGAACATGCGGCATCGACTCCACTAGCTCTCTAGCACCTTTAACAGGCACAAGCCTGCCTACGAAAAGTATTAAACTCTCATCCGGGCCAACACCATATCTCCCCCTAATCCTCTCCACCTCCGAGGGATCAATAGATGAGGGGTCATAAACATCAGGGTCCACACCATTCCATACTACGCGAATCTTTTCAGTGGGCCAGCCATGTGCTTGAAGGTCTTCCCTCATTGCGTGGCTGACCGTGATGACCACTGAGGCAGTCTCGGCGCCAGCCCTCTCTATCTGCGAGACCGTGAGAGAGCCTCTTCCGAGAGCTCTTCCCCACTCGGTAGAGTGAACATGGTAAGCAGTCGGTATTTTGTGCAGATTCGAGATCGCGATCCCAATGAGGGCGCAAAGCCAATCATTATACACCACCAAGTCGAACTCTCCCTCAAGGGTCCTCTTGGTTAGTAGTGAAGAGGTGGCTGAGTTGAATACTAGGACGTTGTTGAAGAACTTGACCCCGTCTCCCCATCCCCTAATCTCCTCGCTTAGGGCTGGCCTCAAACCTGTCGAGAGATCTGGAAGCTGCACCCAATTCACCTCCAGGCCTTTGGTGGGCTCTATGCTGGGCTCGGGCCCAGGTGTCAATGGGCTGTAGACAGATACGTAATTGCCCAGCCTCGCCATCCATCTGCTCATGTAGTAGGAGTATGTCCCCAGACCGCCAACGATAGCAGGTGGATACTCCCAAGTCACGAAAGCTACTTTCATCCACCATTGACTTGTAACAGCCCTTTTAAAGTAGATATCATGCGTCATCGCGAGGAAAATCGTGTGAATACCACAAATACGCCTGAGTATAACTTAAAGATTTCATCTGCGGGTGAGGCCTCTCTCCCTCCTCCCTCTCTGAGGAAAAGCGGCTAGCTGGAGTCTAACCTAACATAAAGGACTAAGTATTACCTCAAATCTTATCGAGTAAGGCGGTATGGCGTCTGGATTGGACGACTCCTTCCTCCTCTTAACATTCTTGCACAACATGGGGCATGTTGGCGAGGACCGTGCCGTGGGGGTCGAGGAGATCTCGACTGCCTTGCAGATGGATGGCGTGAGGGTCAAGGAGATCTTGAGCTCCCTTGAGTCCGATGGTTATGTTGCGAGGGTTGAGGTGAGTGGTAGGGGGGTTAGGTTTTATCTAACTGGGAAAGGGGTGATTAAGGTCTGCTCTATATACACATAGGTCTGCAGGTATGAGGGTAGTCTTTCTAACTTGGGAATACCCGCCTCGCGTGGTTGGTGAATTGTCTTGGCTGATCCAGTCTCAGGTCGAGAGGCTTAGGAGGCGGGGGCTCAGAATAGAGCTCGTGACAATTAGCGACACTGGATATTATGTTGAAGAGCCTGCGCATGGGCTTAGAGTCACGAGGGTCTCGAGCCCCTCCTCACCACACTCCAGCCTCATAACATGGATTGTAAGTATCAACACAGAGGTTGCAAGGGTTGTAGCAGACCTCTACCACTCAGGGACAGAGGAGCTCGTGCTCCACTCTCATGACTGGCACTTCGCGCCAGCCTCCACCACCCTGAAGAGATCCCTGAAGATTCCGTGGTTGGCGTCAATCTACAGCCTAGAGCAGCACAGGTCACTTAACCCCAACTCCCCCCTAAGCTCCTGCATAAGAACTATTGAGTGGCACATGGTCCGCGACTGCGACGCCGTTCATGTAAACAGCGACTGGATGAGGAGCGAGGTCAGGAATATTCTATCTTTCGACGGTGATGTCAGGGTTCTTGACGCATCTTCAGATATTTGGGAGGAGGAGATGTTGAAGCTTTACAGGGTATTGGTGAGGAGCTAGATGAGTTTAAGCGTTGTAATGCTGAGCTGGGAGTTCCCCCCTCGGATTGTGGGAGGGTTGGCGGCACACGTCCATGACCTCTCAATTGAGCTGAGAAAGAAAGGGTTAGAGGTGCACGTAGTCACCCTAGACTTCCCAGGCGCCCCTGATAGAGAAGATGTGCGAGGCGTCAAAGTGTATCGCGTGGACTCATACAAGTATGCAGCGCCAGACTTCGCTTCATGGATTGCCATGATGAACGTAAGCTTGATGAACTACGCCAGCGAGAACCTGAAAGACTCTGTGAACCACCCCTTCATAATCCACGCCCACGACTGGCTCGTAGCACACGCAGCAATAGCCCTCAAGCACATCTTCAGGATGCCACTCATAGTCACCATGCACTCCACTGAGTATGGAAGAAGAGGCGGGATACACGACGACTATCAGAGAATGATAGCGTCCATAGAGGCTTGGCTTGCACGAGAGGCTTGGAGGGTGATCACATGCAGCAGATACATGGCTGAGGAGGTTAACAGAGCCTTGGCAACGCCCCTAGATAAAATAGACGTAATACCTAACGGCGTCTATCTTGAAAATTTCACATCTCCTGTAAACCCCGCTGAGCTGAGGTCAAGATTTGCGGCCCCTCACGAGAGGCTCGTGCTCTACGTGGGTAGGCTAGTCTATGAAAAGGGGGTCCACCTACTCGTCGAGGCAATTCCGCAGATACTTCAACAAGCTGACGCAAAGTTCGTTATAGTGGGGGAGGGGTATCTCAAAGAGTGGGTGAGGAGAAGAGTCTACGAGCTGGGCGTCGCAGACAAGACATACGTGACGGGGTTCCTCGATATCAAGACGCTGAGGTCTCTCTACTCGGTAGCAGACGTCTTCGTCATGCCATCCCTCTACGAACCCTTCGGCATAGTGGCCCTCGAAGCAGCCAGCGCGGGAGCGCCAATAGTCTCGACATGCGCTGGGGGCATAGCTGAAATACTGAGCCACATGGAGACCTGCGTAAAAGTATACCCAAGTCCAGACTCCATAGCATGGGGCGTCCTACAGGTCCTACATAATCGCGGACTCGCCGACTACATCAGAGGGAACGCCCGCGCTAGGGTTGAGAATCACTACTCGTGGGAGAGGATAGCTGACCGGACAATAGCCGTCTACGAGCACGTATTAAGGGAATACGAGGCTCACCCCGAGTGGAAGCCGCGAAGATAGCGTTTTAGAGAGGTTTATATCTGATCAAGCCGGTTATAGTATTTGTGGATCGCAGGAAGCCGGCTCCGGGGGCCCCAGTTAAGAGGCGTGGAGCCGACATATTTGAGACGGTCGAGAGGATAGACTATGTGGAAAGGTTAGGGGACGTTATACGCTCTGCCCGTGAGCGTCTCGGATTAACTCAGGAGGAGCTGGCAAACCTTGTTCAAGAAAAAGTCTCGGTCATAAAGAAGTTGGAGGCCGGGAGCTTTAGACCGCCGCTAGAGCTTGCAAGAAATATCGAGAGAGTGCTCAAGGTCAAAATTATAAGGGAGCTTAAGGATGAGGACATCCGCATAACGCCACCCCCAGCATTTAACCGAGGAGTAACCCTCGGCGACATCCTCTCCTCGGCGAGTGAAGAGAAGGAGGAAAAAGACTAATCGCCGCCAAGTATCAAGGTTTTATGTTCTTCAGCTCTTTAGAACCTATTTCACGACCTTCAAGTTAAATACCGTGTGCATCAATTACTTATGTAGAGGTCAGGGCAAGGTGATGCGGCTCGCCTCGTAACGTGAATGTAGCCATCGTTCACAGATATCTTCCAGGCGAAGAGCCCAACTTAGAAGAGCTTGCTGAGCTATGTGCGACTGCCGGGTACGAGGTCGTCTATCAGTTATCTCAGGAGCGTTATCCGCATAGCCAGTACAATATAGGGCCAATCAAGGTTAAGGAGCTTGCCGGCGCAGTCAGAAAACTGGGCATAAATAAAGTTGTTTTTGAGAATGAGCTAAAGCCGGTCCAAGAATACAACTTGGCTAAAGCTTTGGGAGTGGAGGTGATGGACAGGTTTAGGCTAATTCTTGAGATCTTTACTCTTCACGCGCCCAGCCTCGAGGCAAAGCTTCAGATAAGGTTAGCGCAGCTTAGGTACGAGCTTCCGAGAGCCAAAGAGAAGGTGCGGCTTGCCAAGAGAGGAGAGCAACCCGGCTTTCACGGCTTAGGTGCATACGAGGCGGACGTGTACTATGAGGAGATCAGTAAGAGGATTCAGAAGATTCAGGAAAAGCTCGAAGAGATAAAGAGGAAAAAGGCGCTGAAGATCGCAAGGTCGAGGCTCGGCGGTATACCATCTATCGCGTTGGCAGGCTACACGAATGCCGGCAAATCGACTCTGTTTAGAAGACTGACAGGCTATCCGGCAACGGTCTCAAACCAGCTATTTACTACGCTCTCAACCAAGAAGCGCATGACCAGGATAGGGGGCAAGCCCGTATATGTGTCAGATACCGTAGGATTCATAAAGAATGTACCGGCCATCCTTGTCTCAGCATTCATGTCGACACTGATGGAGGTTGTGGAATCTGATATCGTGTTGCTGATGGTTGACGGGTCTTTGCCAATCCCGGAGGTCCAGGCTAGGTTAAACGTGGCCTTGTCTACGTTGAGGCAGATAGGAGTGATGAACAAGCCTATCATAATAGTTTTCAACAAGGCGGACTTGATACCGGTGGCGAAGAGAAAGGAGCTTCTAGAGCTCGTTGGTGATTCTTTCCCGGCAGTAGTTGTATCTGCGAAGACCGGAGAGAACATGGGCGTCCTCGAGAAAACAATCGACTCGTTGCTGACCGGGTTCATAAAGTTTACAGCTAGAATCCCAATAGAGAGTGCAGAGTCCTGGCTGCTCACTCAGCTTCGAGAGAGGGGGCGTGTGGAGTCGATAGTGTTTCGGGACGGTTTTGTGGAGATAACAGCCGTTACTCCAGCGCAACTAGCGGAGAAAGTTAGGTCCCTCGCTTGGAACGGCGGCGATTTTCAGCTAAGCGAGGCTTAATATAAGTGGCCCCAAACTTATTCTCGAGATGCTTGGGAGGGACACTCTAGGATCTGACAGGCTTCGCTCACCAGGCACAATACTGCCATCAGATATTGAGCCCCTTATCCGCGAGGTCTTAATGCTCAAGGAGGAGATCAGAAAGATTAAGAAAGCGCTCGAAGAACATGGAATCAAAGTAGAGTAGGCAGGTCCGGATTCAGAGCAGATATTAGGGGTAGCAGCCTCCTCGACAGCTTCTCTATGGCAACTACTTGGGCTCTGCAAAGAGCTAATGACTCTCGGGCTGCGCCTCGCTCGCCTTTTTCTCGACCTCTTCCTTCATGCCTCCTCATGCTCATTTTTAGGAGCGGATCCACCGGAATACGGAAGAATCTGCAGGCCTCTTGGATGCCTGTCCCGCTGAGCCTCAGTTGGCTTGACACGATCTTGGCCAGGTCTATGTGGCGCGCCGAGTATAGGGGGGCGGGGTCCAGCATGTGTCTCAGCATTGTGGCGGTCAGATAGGGGACCTCTAAGTTTGCGCCGTCCCAGGTAATGTATATGTGGCAACTTTTCAACAGCCTCTCCAAGTCCCTGAGAACTCTCCTCTCAGACCGGGGCCCCTCAACGGCCTCGACGTGAACCTTGTCTCCACCAAGCAGCATATAGCCTATGCAAACCAACCTGCCCGTGTCGGGATAGGGTGTAGAGGCTTGCAGCTTCAACACGTATGTAGTTGGCCTGAGCTTCAACGTCATCGTCTAAAATCGACGCAAACCAATGGATTAAAACATTCTCCCTATTTTTGAGAAGCTATCGCGAGGCGCCACCCCACGGAATATATCACCATGAATTATCTCCCCAAGTATCGTGATTCCTTTAACCGCACTCGGCCCATGCCTGCTAAAGTATATCGATGCGTCGACCGCATAGATCTCGCCGTTTTGAGAAGCGGGGGTCTCACCGACCCAATATTGCTCGGCCAGCTTCTCAGCCGCAAGGCGCGCCTCCTCCAACCCGAATCCGCATGGTCCACAGATTATAATATCCGGTGAAAAACGAACAATCTCCTCAGGCTCAACCCTGCGGCTTGGAGACGACTTTAGTCCAAAGTCTACTCCCCCGGCGATCTCTATCATCTCGGGAACCCAATGTCCTGAGCAGAAGGGCGGGTCGGGCCACTCCATAAAGAAGGTCCTCTTTACATGTAACCCTTTCACTCTCTCCGCCACGCAGTCTATCTCCTCCCTCGATTGGGCAACAAGCTCGTTGGCCTCGCGGCCTCTACCAACGGCCTCACCCACTTTCAAGATATCCGCCAATATCTCCTCTACTGAGTGAGGATGAAGAGTGAGGACTCTTGGCTGAGGGCTGAGAGATCTTATGGCGCCCTCTACGCTGTCAGGTGTCGCCGCGCAAACATCGCAGAGGCCCTGAGCCAATATTAGGTCTGGCTTAAGCTCTGACAGCAGACGCCGGTCAAC
>JAUQPZ010000020.1 GCA_030550155.1 Thermoproteota archaeon | reverse complement strand
AACGCATTCAGAATTAATGGCTCAGAAGAGCCCTTAGGGAGCCGTCTCATGCCGAAAGTTATTAAGCGCCGAAATATATAAAATTTGTTTTCCCGCGCTTTTCTATAAAATGCCTCCTACTTCCCTCAGGACGTCTCTCGCCACGATAATCAGATAGTATTCAATAATGGCTGCAATTAAGATTACAACGGCAAACAACAATAAGGTTAATAGATAGTATTTTATCTCAACTCTAAACTGTCTCCTTATAATCTTATGGCTAAGTATCAGCCCGCTGGTCACCATGCCGCCATAACCTATGAACTCAAGAATTCCGTAAACCATGATAATCGGTAGGAAAATAAGGATTGTCGGGCTTATCTCATAGATCATCGCCATAGCTGAAAAGTATCTTCCAGTTTCGTAAATTACCCACCCCCCAACCAAAATGCCGGCGAACGGCAACGCCATCAGAAGGGAGAGACCGAAGTTGTTGAAGAAGATGAAAAAGGGAGAGTCTATGCTAGCTGCTATCTGTTCAAGCTGCTCCATCAGTTGCTGTGCTTCACCTCTTGTTAAAGGCGTTTGGGAGCCTAGGAAGAGTATAGAGTA
Source organism: Thermoproteota archaeon (assembly GCA_030550155.1). Classification (GTDB taxonomy): domain Archaea; phylum Thermoproteota; class Nitrososphaeria_A; order Caldarchaeales; family Calditenuaceae; genus HRBIN02. The sequence continues at coordinate 28,208 of JAUQPZ010000020.1, read as the reverse complement.
GAGGATGACGCTCATTATCGCAGTCATCAATAACCTTGTCTTAAAGGTGGGCTTCATGGTGATTTCTCAATCTAGCCTATGTTTTTAGTCTTTCTAATTCACGCCTGAGAGCTGCAATCTTGCTGACAGGCGCTGGGTCGATATTTCTCAAGGCTGCTAGGTAGATGCTGACATAGTCTGACCACATGGTGGACTGGAGAATTGCCTCCACCCTGCCTCCCATAAAGTGGGCTTCGAAGAGCCTTTGATTTAGGAGCTTTTTGAGGAACTCGAGCTGCGCCCCGATGAGCCTGTCCTCTCCCGACCATCTAAACTGGATATATCTGTCTCGCTCTGTCTGGGGTAGCGCCTCGAGCGTGTTATGCATGGACTCGGGGACATCAATGACTATGCAGGGGAGCTTTGCATTCTCGTTCAGCTGGTTTTTCAGGCGTAGGGCCACTGGATAGAGTGTGCTCTCGGATATTGCATGTGGGAGAGAGTCCAAAAGGAAGAGGGATGCTGTCTTGGCGGTGTTCACAGGTGTCTCCGCCTCAGCGGAGAAATTTCTAACCCCTTCATCAAGGATATAGAGGGCGGCCGAGAGGGTTGAGGCGGCGCCGCGAACAGTATTAACGGACTCAAGAATCGATACTACGCACCCCAACATCTCCGGCACAGCCATCCTAGGAGTTAGATTTGGCGTCACCTTCAAAAGAGGGACTCCTGACTCGCGTGCTTTTCTCTCCAGAGATCCGCCAGAACAGATGGCTACCATCTTAGCTTTTTTCGAGAGAGCAAAGTTCACTGCGTTGAGCACCTCAATAGTCTCACCCGAGTAGCTAATCAGCACCACCAGGGTATCTTGAGTAATCCATGAGGGGGGCGCCGATGTGGTGTAGACTATGAGGGGGGCAGAGCTTTCAGGGGAGAACATGGATGACGCCAAGTGCCCAACTATTCCTGAGCCGCCCAGCCCGTAGAAGAGCACTAGCCCCGGCTCTCCACCCGCGATCGAGACCCCGCGCCCGCTCTCCAGACCCTTCAAATACAACGCCTTCTGATTGTCTATCAACTGAAGCATCGAATTAATCGAACTTCTAGCACGGAGTAACTCCGAAGAAAGTAAAAAACTCAAGAGCTACCGCCTCTCAACACTGATCTCAACCGCCCCCTTCTCCTTCAAAATCTGAATAATCTGTTCCTCGGCCTCCTTCAAGTTTCTCTCCGCCCTCTCCCTCGAGGCATCCTCACTTATTAGCTCTATCCTCGTTAAGGAGAGACCGTCCTGAATACCCATCGGGTGCGACTTCACATAGACCTTTTTTCTCAGCGCCTTGTAGGTTTTCTCTATCTCAGGGGCGTAGACCGACTCCGGCACACCTTTAACCTTTATCCATACTCCGAGTCGATGAATCCGGCTAGCCTCCTTCTCAATCCTTGGCCTCACCTCATTCTCAAAGATATCCATAAGCTCTCTTGGGACTCCGGGGAGTGAGACTATGGTCGCGCCTCTGTATCTGACTAGACATCCAGGCGCCGAGCCCTCATTGTTTCTGAGGGCAATCGCTCCGCGGGGCATTGTTGCCATTTTGAGCCTGACTGGGGTGAGATGCGCGTCTCTTATAACTCCTTGTGCGGCTAATCTTTCATACCTCGCCCTAAGCATGTTCACGGCCTCCTGGTTCACCGTCAGCTTTCTATTAACCGCCTTTGCGACCGCCTCAAGTGTTATGTCGTCGAAAGTGGGTCCAAGCCCCCCACTCGTGATGACCCATTTCGCTCCGCGCCTAATGGCTTCGCGAATCGCCGAGCTTATCTCTGAAACATCGTCCCTAACCGTCGTTATTCTTCTCAGATAGACTCCCAGCTCGCCCAACCGTGCAGCCAGCCACCCACTATTCGTATCCTTTATGGAGCCGCTCAGAATCTCATTACCCACAATAATAATCTCGAAGGACGTTGCCTTAGCCCTCGCCATTTCATCCAGAGTTTAGCCTTATTGTTCATTTAAGGATTCGGCTAATGGGGGGTCTCGCCAACATCTCTGACCTACTAAGGTTTTTAAGTGTTGGATTACCGTCTTTTTACAGAGTTTGGTCAACTGGGAAGGTATGGAGCTTGAAGAGATTGGGCTCGTGGCGAGCCCCAGCCGTGAAACCGACGCGGACTGCGTCTTGAAGGAGGGAAAAGAAAAGGAAGTGGCGACCGAGACACTCGTCCTAATCAATAATAGAAATGGGAATAAAATACTTGCCGTCTGCCGGGGAGGTCTCGGCAGCAACGACTCCCTCAGGATAAGTTACTATAATCCGGGTGTCGCTTATGCAAGGAGCGGCAGAGGGCCCAGCACCGCTAAGGAATTCTACAGCTTTAAGCTTGTAGTCATAGGGGACGTTACAGATGGCGAGATAAAACAGAATAAGATCATCATAGCACCCGCTTCGCCCGTGTACAAGTTTAAGGAGGGGTCCAACCCTCTTAAACTCTTCGGAAAAACGATAAACAACATTGGTTATTATGCTACGGGTTCTTCGAGCTGGAGGGTTCCAGTACTTGTAGAGTATATACCCCACCACATAGGCGTGTTTGGTGTAACAGGGTCAGGCAAATCCTTCCTTTGTCGCTACGAGTTGATCCCTCTCCTGAGAAATGCCGGATACGATGTCTTGATATTTGATTGGAAGGGGAGTGACTACGCCCCCTATTACGAGGACTCGGTGATCAATATGGGGGATATAATGCTTGACGAGAGCTCTGTTTACATGTTTCTACTTGAGCGCCTGGACAGATTTGGGTCCGGCCATGTAGCTGAGAAGCTGAGAGACTATTTGGAAGGGATAATCCTCGAGGGCAATTGGCGCGGCGAGACGCCCGAAGAGACTAAGATGAAGCTGGAGACCCTCATGAAGAAGGAGATTGAGGATGAAAATGTTGACAAGTCAAAAAAGCTCACAAGCTGGGGAGAAAGATACGCGAAGGTCGCTCAGAAATATTTCAACAGACTTAGGCCCGAGGATTTGAGACTTATCATGGGGACCATGGATGCTGAACAGATCATCAATCTGCTCCGCCAAAAAAAGATTCTCGTCATAGATTTAAGCTATGGGGCCAAGGAGCAGAAACTCGCCATCTTTCTATCGATCGCCCGCCACCTTAAGACCTTGATGGAGGAGAAGAACAAGTTAAACGTGGCCGTCCTCATAGACGAGGCCCCGCAATACTGTCCTTGGAACCCGCGCGGGATTGAGGAGGAGACGACGAGGCAGATTATTGGGCTTGCCGCACTCGGCAGGTCTTACGGGTTATCACTCACTCTCGTATCTCAGGGGATAGCGGGAGAGATAGGCATCAACGCTGCTGTGAGAAGAAACCTCAATACGCTCTTCATAGGCAGAATACATCCCCTTGACGCTCAGGAGGCTGAGAAGTTCTTTGCCTCCTCATGGGTTGGTGTTGATAGCCTTCTCAGACTTCCTGAGGGGCAGTTTTACCTAGTCGGCAAGATGAACCCCTCTCCCGTCCCCATTTTGATAAGCTTCAACATCGAAGAGTGTGAGAAACTCAGGCATGGAAAGCGATGAGGTCCCCGATATTCTGAAGATACCCAAGCCTCTTCAGGAGAAGTACTTTTCGGTGGTGGAGGAGGAGATTAGCAAGCTACTTAAACGATTTTCAAGCATGGATAAGCTCCTGAGACATTTAAGAGAGAGGCTGGAGCACGGCATAAGCCTTGTCGAGCCACGCCAGAAGTGGAGGGACTATTTGATCGCGGTCGTCGATGGCTCAGACTCCCCCGCGATAGACCAGCGGATCGGCGTACTGTATGGGCTTTACGCGGCGGCTTACAAGCTCTTCAGAGGCTTCGAGCCCGTAGAGGATGGCGAGAGATATTTAGGTGATAGAGTCTCAGATCAGACTCAGGGCCAGAGAGATATCTTGGCGAAGATCCTGGATCTCGCAACAACGTATATTGAGCGAGCCCTCGCCCATAAGCTCCTCACATCCACTGACCCGAAGGTGGATCTCCTCTTGATTGATGGGAGCTTCCTAGGTTACAGGGCGGGTTGCAGCATGGTTAAAGAAGAAGCTTTAGAATGGAGGGAGCCAATCACCAATAAATACTTTGACAAAGTTTACGACTTGATTGAGGCGATCAATTCTCTCACAGTTCAGATAGCCGAGTCGGGGAGGGCCGTGGGAATAATTAAAAGGGTGCCGACCGCCGCAATTAGTGGCTACATGTATTACAAGTATGGCCGAGATCAGGCCCCCGATCTTAGCGACAGGTCGATTCTAACGCTTGTAATGCGGAGGGGCGAGCTTTTCAGCTACGCGTCATACTTGAAAGGCCTCAGATATGAGGCCTTATCATGGTACAAGACGGTGGTGAGGGAGAGAGGGTTTAAGGGGAAGACTCCAGATGAGGTCTTGAGGGAGGCTGAGAGAAGATTCACTGTCCAACTTGTGGCCGACCTTACGGACTATTCACGTGTTTCACGCAGAAACAACTTTGAAAAATACGCGGATAAACCCATCGTTAAGTTGGCCGGGCAGTTGAGGAGATATTTCCTGAGAACTAGGGAGGATCTTCCACCAATCTGTATCGAGGTGCCTGAGAGGGTTCCGCAGGACCTGTTCGAGAACGTTCTCTCCTACTGTATGGAGACATCCTCGCCAGCCACGGGACTTCCTCTAAGCTTAGACCTCATAGATGACTTAGTCTCTCTTCCCCGCGGCTTAGGTCGCGACTTTATAGGAGAGATAGAAGCAGGGTTACTGAGACACGGGGTGGACAAGGAGAAGCTGTTGGCTCTTTTCAGCCGCTTCAACCCTCAGAAGGAGGAGTTCTAAGGCCTACTTTTTAGCCATAGCAATCAAGTCCTCATCTATCTCTCCCAGATTCAGGGCGCGTCTCTTTATCAGGTTTAGAATCCAGCCCATAGCCACATCCAGTCCCAACTTCTTTACAAGCCTTCCTCTATAGTCTCTAAGAGTAATCGTGCTACTGCCCTCTTCCTCGTCCCCGACTATCGCCATCAGCGATGCCCTTAGCTGGTGCGCGGCCCTAATTCTCCTCTCCAGCGTACCCTCAGTCCATAGTTCGGCCCTTATCCCCGTTGAGAGCATCCTATCGCTTATGTTAGCGGCATAATCTCTGTTTTTCTCGCTTACTGGTAAAACGACGACCTGAGAGGGTGAGAGCCAGAGAGGGAGCCTCCAGTTATAATGCTCCAGCAGTATACCCATGAATCTCTCGATAGAGCCGAGAATAGCTCGATGAATCATTATAGGCCGCTGAGTTGAGCCGTCCCTCTCGACGTATTTCAGGTCCAGCTTCTCTGGCATGAAAAAGTCAAGCTGGACGGTAGAGCATTGCCACCGTCTACCGTGAGAATCCTCGATGTCAACGTCGATCTTAGGGCCGTAAAAAGCTCCCTCACCCTCCTTAACCTCATAGGTCATGTCTAAGCTCGCCAGCGCGTTTTTCAGGGCTTGTGTGGCCTCATCCCATCGCTCAGGGTCCCCGATAAACGACTCAGGCCTGGTCGAGAGCGTGGCGTAAATTTTTCCACGTACCGTCAATTCTAAAACATACATCACAGCGCGCAGAATCCTTGATATGACATCCTCCACTTGGTCGGGCCGGACAAAAGCGTGCCCATCGTCCTGCGTTATACTCCGAACCCTGAAAAGCCCCGTCAGCTCCCCTGGTTGCTCATTCCTATAGACGGTCCCGAACTCGGACAGCATCACCGGGAGATCCTTATAGCTTCGAGTTCTGCTGGCGTATATCATAGCGTGCCCCGGACAATTCATCGGCTTTACAACATACTCCTCGCCCTTCGCTGTGAAGATGAACATTCGCTCTCGGTAATGCTCGTAATGCCCTGTCTGGTACCAGACGTCTGACTTGAAGACATGTGGAGTCCAGACCTCTTCGAAGCCGAGGCTAAGGTTTACCTCACGTATCAGGTTCATGAGCTCGTCTCTGATAATTCTGCCGCGCGGATGGAAAAGCGGCATACCAGAGCCTAGCACGGGGTTTATCGTGAAGAGGTCTAGCTCCCTCCCCATCTGGACATGGAGCGTCTCTTTCTCCTCTACTGACGGGGCAGCTGTTTGCTGAGTGGGGCGCGCCTGTCTCTGGAGGAGAGTCTCCTGCGAGAGTGCTCTAAACTGCTCAGCCAATGGGTGCCCCTTCACCACGATGGAGAACCGTTTATTCCAGCCGAAAGGAGCCTTGTGTACCTTTATTCCAAGCTCCCTCGCCCTTTGCTCCATATACTTGACGAGGTGTATCGCCTTAATCGGCGGTGCCAAGTTGTTGCTGAGATGGGCGTAGGGGTAGATTACAAGTGTATCGGCTCCCAGCCTCTTCATTGAGCTTGCAACCTCGCTCAGCATGGCGTCGACTATCTCCTCGTCATCCTTCTCCTCCACACTCGCAAATAAGACGACAACGTCCCTGAAGCTCTGAGACTTGGGCTCTATCTCCTCGTAGACGGAGCCCTCACGCCTGATGGGCTCATACTCTAGTTGGTCCACGTGAAGCTGCAGAGTCTTCATACTCTTAACCAAACATCGGACAGGGGGACCCAATAATTAAAAATATCTTCAGCCTAAATGTTCCCAAGCAAGGGGAAGAGGTGTGTCTCGGAACAGGCGAAGGAGGGAGTTTGAGAAGCGACTCATGCGACGCCTCAGCGGAGGCTTGGTCAGACTATTCGTTGAGAAAGGCGTCTCACCCTTACACCTGACCTACTCCGCCTTCGCGCTCTCACTCTTTGCATCAGCCCTCTACGCGTTTTCAGGGACCTACCTTTACCTAACCGTGTTGGCGGCCGTGGCCTTGCTGGCCTCCGCCTTTCTTGACGCCCTTGACGGAGAAGTAGCCAGGCTCTCCTCCCGCGTCACTAGGCTGGGGGCATTCTTGGACTCCATGCTGGACAAGATAGCTGAGGCCTCTGTCTGCCTTGGTATAGCTTTTTCAGGACTGGTGGAGGGGTATTTGGTGCTCCTTTTCTGCGCCTCGTCACTCCTTGTAGGATATACAAGGGCTAGGGCGGAGGGTGTGGGTGTGGATTTAGCGGGGGTCGGTATTGCGGAGAGGGCGGAGAGAATAATCATCCTCTCGACCGCGTCCCTAATTGCCCCACTCCACCCCCAAGTTCTGGCTGCGGCATTATATCTCGGCTCCATTCTCTCCCTCATAACCGTAGCTCTGAGGGTGTTTCGCGTGGCAGCCGCGTTGAGGGGAGAGGGTGGGCAGGTGCATAAGGCATAGTTAAATTTTCCTTTACGCGGCTTTTAAAGGGATGAGAATTCCAAAGTCGTGGACAGACAAAGAGTTAACTATCAGCGACCAAGGTCTAAAATCGTATATCTGCCTCAAGACCTCCCTTATCCCACATTCGGGTGGCAGGCATGAGCATAGGAGATTTGGTAAGTCTGATGTCCACATAGTTGAGAGACTCGCAAACATGTTTATGAGGCCTGGCAGAAATGGAGGGAAGAAGTATAGGGGCATCCAGATAGTTCTGAACGCCCTCCATATAGTTCAGCTTAGAACGGCTGAGAATCCTCTCCAAGTCCTTATAAGGGCCATCGAAAACTCAGCACCAAGAGAAGACGTTACCCGCGTAACATACGGCGGCATCACATACTTCAAGGCGGTCGATATCGCGCCTCAGAGGCGCCTAGACTTGGCGCTTAGATGGCTTGCAGAGGCGGCCAGAATCTCGTCCTTTAGAACCCCCCTAACCACCGAAGAGGCCTTAGCAAACGAGCTCATATTGGCCGCAAGCGGAGACGTCAGAAGCTATGCGATAAAGAAGAAGAACGAGCAGGAAAGAGTAGCCCTTGCGTCAAGGTAGATTTTAGACTTGCTCATAAGACGGAGTGGGCTTAAATAGGACCGATAATAATTTTCAGTGAGTCTGAGTTGTCTCAGAAACCACATCTCAACCTCATCGTAATAGGCCACGTGGACCACGGAAAGTCGACGACCCTCGGCCACTTCCTAGTCCTTAACGGCACCATCGATGAGAGACAGCTTAGGCAGCTCGAAGAGGAGGCGAAGAGACTCGGCAAGGACACCTTCGTGTATGCATTCATTATGGATTCTATTAAGGAGGAGAGGGAGAGGGGCCTAACCATTCAGTTGAGTTTCCAGAAATTCGAGACCAAGAAATACTACTTCACCATAATTGACGCCCCTGGACACAGAGACTTCGTTAAAAACATGATAACAGGTGCTTCTCAAGCAGACGCAGCGGTTCTCGTGGTATCCGCAAAGAAGGGAGAATATGAGGTCGGAATCTCCGTGGGGGGGCAGACGAGGGAGCACCTCTTCTTATCGTTCATGCTCGGAATAAGGCAGTATATCGTCCTCATTAACAAGATGGATGATCCATCAGTAAACTGGACCAAGGAGAGATATGAAGAGGTTAAGCAAGGTGTGTCGGCGCTCATGAAGCAGATAGGCATCGACCCATCAAAGATACACTTCATACCGGTATCGGGTTGGAGCGGAGACAACTTAGTGTCAAAGAGCGAGAAAATGCCCTGGTATACAGGTCCAACACTGCTTGAAGCCCTAGACACGTTACAGGAGCCGTCTAAACCCATAGACAAGCCACTGAGACTGCCCATACAGGCTGTCTACTCGATTAAGGGCGTAGGGACGGTTCCTGTAGGCCGCGTTGAGACGGGTGTTCTCAAGCCAGGAGACCAAATCACGGTCATGCCAGGCAACATAAGGGCTGAGGTCAAGAGCATAGAGATGCATCACGCTCCACTTCAACAGGCGACACCCGGTGACAACATAGGGTTCAACTTGAAGGGTGTCGATAAAGCCCAGCTAACCAGAGGGATGGTTGTCAGCCATGCAGATAACCCATGTAAGGTCGCTGAGGAGGTCGAAGCGCAGATAATAGTGATAAACCATCCGACAGCCATCGCTGTCGGATACACCCCTGTCATGCATATACATACCGCACAGGTTGCCGTGAAGTTTAAGGAACTCAAGGCCAGGATAGACCCGAGGACGGGCCAAGTGGTGGAACAGAACCCGCAGTTCCTCAAAACAGGTGACGCGGCGCTAGTTGTGCTCCAGCCCCTTAGACCAGTCGCCCTCGAGACGTACAGCGATTTTCCGCAGCTAGGAAGATTCGCCATAAGAGATATGGGAATGACTGTGGCTGCAGGTGTAATAAGGAAGATAACTAAGACGGCTGCCTAAGTACTTAGACGCATCTCAACAGACACCTCATCGGGTATTTGTATTCTCATCAGCTCCCTCATCACCCTCGGGTCATTTATCACCAAGTCTATCATTCTCCTGTGCATCCTCAGCTCCCACTTTCTCCAAGTCTTCGTCCCTTCTCCGCAGGGTGATTTCCTCACGGGGAGAATCAGCCGTCGTGTGGGGAGAGGTGTCGGCCCACGCATCTTAGCTCCAGTCCTATCGACTATCTCCTTGATTTCCCTGCATATCGACTCAAGCTTATCCAGGTCTGTCGAGGTCAGCTTGATTCTTACTATCTGTTGCATGGAAGCCGTGGATGATATGTTTACAAGGACTATATTACCTTCAACTCTGTGGAGGGACAGCTCCCAGTATTATGTATTGGAGGACTATTGACAGATATATTAGGGAGAGGCATATGAGTGCGGCTATATGCCACCTTATACTTCTGAGATAAGAAAGGGAGCTGGCGAGAATTAAGAAGCTTGCAAACTGTGATAGTACCAGCGTTATATTAGCTGGAAGTGAGATAGGGATAACGCTCCCAGGCGAGTATATCCAATCCCATCTGTTGACCTTAGCCAAGAAAATCAATATTGGGTAAAGAGACATGGGAAGGATTCCGATACACACCGCGGCTAGGCCCTTAATGGGCGATCCTCCGAATGTTAGTGTGTGGAGAATGAAGTTCTTTACCCGCTGAAGACCTCCGCTCTCCATAGAACCCATCAGCCTTCGCTGCCTCAATTCATCATAGATATTGGCTAAGAAGGAGAGGTAAAAATAAATTGAGAGTATGGTTAGCGACATTGTCGATAATGTGTTCTCCAAGCTGAAATTCTTCCAGTGATACACGTTAACCCCGATTAAGGAGACTTTTCCATTCACATAGAGTGCAGCCGTTAATAGTAGGCTTAGCCCCCCGATAGTTGCGGCAATGGGCAATCTCTCTAAGGCCGGGCCAAGAATCCAGACAGGGTTGATTACCAGCGAAAATATGCGCTCAAAAAAACCCTGACGAACATTCTTACTCTCCAAAAGAACTGCGTCGCCCTCTTTCAACATTTTATATATCTCCAAACCCCTCTCTGTAAGATAGTAGTTTCTTTTTCCATCCTGCGCCACAAACATCTCGAGCTGCTTTAGGTTGTAATACAGGCTGCCGGTGCTTATCTTTAAGCTTGCGCGCAGGGCGGAGGCACTTATTCTCCCCGCATCCCCGATGGCGAGGATAATTCTTCTCCTTGTTCTGTGATTGAGGAGCCATACAGGGTTATCATCTTGAGAACTGTGAATAGATGCCACCAACGCTTGATAAATCAAAACTTGGTCATGCATTTAAACGTTGCATGGTGAGGCGGCTCCGATAAATGCCTTGAAATCATCTGAATCCTCGTAACTCTGACTCATCATCGCCGCCCAACACGTGAATGTCCTTCTTCCCATATAAATAATTGCCACTTTTTCCGCGCAAGTTCAGCAGCATGATAAGTTTTAAAGTGTAGCCAATTATCCTAAAAATAACAGATGTCTAAGCCGTGCAACAACCAATTCGAGTACGGTGACAAAGTATTCATCGTCACCGAGACTGGCCACAGATATTCCTTCACAATACGTAAGGGACAGGTCTTCCACTCCTCCGACGGATATTTTGAGGCTGACAGAATAGTGCAGTTGGACCAGGGTGGCGAGATAGTCAGCAACATAGGCAGGCGCGGCGTTATCTTCAAACCCTTACTGTTCGAGACGCTCCTCTCCCTACCTCGACGCACACAGGTCACATACCCGAAAGATCTTGGATTCATTCTAGTTCTCTCCGGTGTGAAACCGGGCTCGAAAGTAGTTGAAGGGGGGACTGGAAGCGGCGTCCTCGCGCTCCTACTTGCGACTTATGTCTCTCCAAGCGGCAAGGTTTTTAGCTATGATCTCAGCGACGAAAATTTCCCGGCCATCTCCAGGCTTGCTGAGAGGATGGGGCTCTCCGATGTCTTGGTTCTGAAGAGGGGCGACATATGCAGCTCTGTGGAGGAGAACTGTGTTGATGCCTTCATAGTTGATCTGCCACAGCCTTGGGAAGCAGTTGACCAGGCTAAAAAGTCCCTCCGAGGCGGCGGGATGTTTGTCTCGATTGTCCCGACGGTTGACCAGCTCGCCAGAACCTGTGAAAGCCTCAGAGACCGTGGCTTCCTCGAATACTTCAGTGGAGAGCTGCTGATAAGGCCTTGGCGTGTTAAGGCAGGAATGACTAGACCTCACCATGTGGCTCGGGCCCATACTGTGTTTATAGTTGCTGCGAGGAAAACAAGCACAGAAAAATTATCTGATTGGACTTTGAAGCTTCCCGACGGCTTAAGATGATGGTCTGAGCGATAACGCTTCAATGGAGGAGAGATACTGGGCTAGCTTTGACGAAGCGTCCTCTACATGCTGATAGGGGTATGTCTCAGGATAGCGGAATGAGAATTTAACGAAATGGCTTGAAGAGTATGTGGAGGCTGCGATTGCATACATAACGCTCACATGCTGATGCTCCTCTATCTCTTCAAGCGACTCGTGCTCCCTCCTCCTCACCCCCGCCACATTGTCCTTCATTCTTCGGGCAAGTATGTCCTCCGGCCTAAACTCTAGAAAGATGATGGCGCGAGGCTTGATGCGGGTAGTGACGTAGGGTGGTAGGCCAGGATAGTATCCGTGCGGAGTCTTGATTGCCGAGTGGGTATCTATTATTACTTTTCCAATCAGGCTTCCCAGCGCCTCTGCAGCTTTTTCCTGAATCCTGATGTAGCTCTCCGAGTCCATTATTCTCCTCATGTCGTCCCTACTCCTGACGCCTCTCTTACTGGCCTCCTCAAACATCGCGTCACCAAAGTTCACCACTGTTAGGTTCTCCACCTTTTCAGAGAGCCTCTTCAAGATAGTTGACTTACCAGACCCGGGAACGGCGATTAAAATAACCTTATACATAGGCTTTACACAAAGATACCAATCACCGCTATTTTATCTATATCGCCGATTTCAACACAATCCTTGCCGCTTTCTCGATGTCCTCCCTCTTGACTGTTCGGCGACCGGCATGTTGCGCAAGCTCGATCGACTGAGCCGCAATGCGCGTCCCAATATCCTCTAAGATTTTGCGAAGCTCCTCTACAGCCTCCTCGCTGACACGTGTCGCACCGGCCTTCCTCAGTATCCTGTGCATCGGCGCGTTTGAGAGTTCACTCATACGGAGAGGACTGTATTTACTAAGATATATAGACCATTGCCTGTTGCTTGTTGTGATACGCTGTAGAATACGTGAGTATGCTTCGGAGGCGTGTCAAGATGAGCCTCTCTAAAGATTTATAAGCAGATACGAGAAATTTGAGACGGGAAGATGGCCCTGCTAAATAGGGTGGTTTGCCCTCACTGTAAACGGCTGACTTTGAGGGGTAGATACTGCATGAATTGCGGCAAGGAACTTCCTATGGAGCTTGCCGCTGAGACGCTGCTTGAGGCACAGGCCACCACTTCGCAGCCCCAGCCTGAGGCCGCACCACAGGCGGTCGCCCAGGCCGCTCCAACTCAACCGACTGCAACAGCCGAGGTTCCTCCGCCCGAGGATGTGGCTGAAGAAAGGAAGTTGGTTGAGCAGCTCTCAAAGCTTCATACCTGGTCACTCAAACTTATAGACCTCTTTATGGGGGGCGATGTCCCCCTTAACGTTTTCACGGAGCTTTATCAAGAATATCGCTCCCGGATCGGGACGCTTGATCAAAAGAGGGTCGAGTCTATCGAAAAAATCAGTGAAAGGATTAAGGATTTGACTCAAAAGGTCGAGTCGCTGAAGATTAGGCACGAGGTAAACGAGATAAGCGACAGAGACTATATCAGGCAGAAGATTGAGCTGGATAAGGAGCTTACGAGGCTCAGACCTAAGCTTTCGATACTTCAGAACCCCCTCGAGATAAGGCTTGCAGACATACCCTCTTTCACCGAGAGCCTCTCAAACAGGATACAGAACGTGAAGAATAACGGTGCAAGCACGGGTCTAAGCAATGAACTAATATCGACCATCGTTCAGGACCTCCAGTCCCTGCTCGACGCTTGCCAAGGCTTAGTAAAGCAGCATGAGAGGATTCAGCACGAGATTAAGAAGCTGGAGACAAGGTACAAGATAGGGGAGTTAAAGCAGGACGAGTACCTTGCGCAGAGACAGCGTCTGGAGAGGCAGCTGGAGCTGACGTTCTAGAGCTGTCGGCCTGGCTTCGGCGGGGGCCTTATTTCTGGGATTAAATCTTTAACGTTAAGCACTGTTCTTCTTATTCTGGGTTGTTCGAGGAGGATTACAAGCGCAGATTCGTCTTTGGATGCGACTTCGGTACAAGTGATTACAAGTATGGCCCGATTTCGCTGGGTGAGAGGCCTCGCGTGATGGAGAGCAGAGGATACTTCCCCGAGAAGAGTGTTGTGGCTGAGTTGCTAGGCGGGAGCAGGGAGGTTGTGGTCGGGAGCGACGTGGCGCTGTTTCTCGGGGGCGGCCAGGACCTGTCGGGCAGGCTTGTCTACCCCATGAGAGATGGAATAGTTGGAATCAATGACGAGAAAGGATGGAGAGTGATAAGGGAGCTGATTTACAGGTCTTTAAGCGATTTCAAACCGAGCGGCTTCGGTTTTAAGGGCTTTTACGTTGTAGCCTCCCTCTCAGCGGTCGCACCCCTCTACATGTATGAGAGGTTATACGGCTACCTAGGCCAGATGGCTGAGGAGGGTCTTGCCCACTCTTCAACCATCATACCGCAGCCTCTCGCCGTAGCTATAGCTCATAAGCAGACCTCCTGTGTGGTGGTTGAGAGCGGGCATGGAAATACGCAGGTTGCGCCGATCTCCCAAGCACCCATCAGGAGCGCTGTCGTTGCGCTTAACCGTGGTGGGGGTGAGGCAAACGCGATAACTGCAGAGATATTGAAGGACACGGGGTATGGCGACCTTGCGAAGGAGGAGAAGGCTGTGAGGCTCATTAAAGAGAGGCTCGGCCTCCTGCCGCTGGACCTGAATAAGGCGATAAGCTATGCCAAGAGTAACAGGGAAGCTGTGAGAGGGGTTTACCAGATTCCCGGCACAAGGATTAAGGTCGACTTGGGAGATTACTCATGGACTCGGTTCCTCATAGGTGAAATAGTCTTCGACCCGAATCACGAGATATTTCAGAGCTACTTTAGGCGGGGGATGCCGAGGCCTGAAGACACGAGAATAGGGGATACGCTCTTTTACGGCATGATGGATTTAGCTGAGACTGTTATCAGCTCTGTTGAGAAGTGCCCGGTAGAGCTCCAGCCCCACTTATACGGCCAGATAATACTCTCGGGCGGTAACTTCAACTGGAGCGTGCCAGCCAGCCTCAGGGGAATAAGCTGCGACTCCAAGCTGAAGCTGCAGAGCATGCTCCATGCAAAAGGGGTAGAGGCTACAAGCGTTGTTCTAAGCCCTGAGCCGCAATACGCGGTATGGAGGGGTTGCATAGTCTATGGCTACGCCCTTCCACACCAGTATGAGTGGAGCTGGGAGAAGATGGAGGGGTGGCTTCATCACAGGTCTTAGCCATCTAGCACATCATACACGACTCTAAAGCCTGACTCGACTGGCCTGACCTCTTTTACAACTATCCTCCCCACCTCGCTGGTCTCCGCCACATGTGTCCCGCCGCAGGGGATGGCGTTCACACCATCAATGACTATGATGCGGTATGTTTGAAGCTCCGGCAGCCGCGCCACATTAGGCGCCCCCCGCACCGTGTATTGAAGCTCTTTCCTGTCAACCCAGACAGGATATACTCGCCTTGCCTGCCTGACTACCTCGTTTGAGATTCTCTCAAGCTCAGAGGGGGAGAGATTCTGCATCCTCCCCATGTATTCCACGAAGCTCTCTGGAGGGCCGTGGAATGCCTTGGACGATAGAAGCCCTCCACCCACCTCCATCAAAACAGCGTAGTCGACTATGTGCCCCGCCGTGTGTAGCCTCATGACGCGATATCTCGCATCCCAGTCGATACTCATTCTAACTTGGGAGCCCGGTTCCGGAGAACCCTTTAAGATCTCGCCGTAGTGTATGACAACCCCTGAGTGCTCCAAAACCTTCTTCACCCTCGCCGTGAAGAGGTCGCACCCGATGGTCCCGCTATCCGAGGGCTGGGCTCCTCCTCTCGGATGCATTATGGTCTCGGATGTTACCAGGTAACCTGTTTTCCTCGACTCAGGAACATACTTCAGGAGAGATGTCTCGAGCTCTCTTTGATACGAGTCTGTCAAAAATAGTTTGTTGGTTTGCGGCAGGCCTTCGACTATTCTCTCCAGGCTGACCAATCTATGCCTCACTAGAGACCGCCGAGCTTTAAACGATTCGTGCCACACGTGTGAGAGCTCAGGTCCCCATGATCTCGGTGTAGATGCGGCTCGGCGAAGATTTGAGCTCCCTGATAAGTCGCCTAGCATCTAGCATAACTCCCCCCGAAGCTTTTCTTAGTCTGTTCATCAATGCCAGACCCAACCCCTCTTCCTGCCACCCCTCAGCTAGAATAATCTCCACACCCTCATCATCCATCTCGCGCAGACACCTGAAAAGCAGCTTAGCGGCCTGGGCGGGGTTAGACCGCGGCCCAAGGTCTCTCAGAGCATCTGCTCGATATGCGTAGCTGTCGCTCCCAAGGACCCCCACCCTGAACCCTCTACTTCTGAGAAGATCTGCGAGACCCTGTATTCCTCTCCTGACATCTTTTAACGCGCCCTCCACGACCACAAGCCTCGCCCTCGGCGCGTAGTGCCTATACTTCATTCCAGGCGACCGCGGAGCTGTTTCGCCTTGGAGGAGCAGACCTATGGCTGCAGGGTGAACCTCAACATCGCCCAAAACATTCTCAAGCTCTTCGAGCGTTACTCCGCCAGGCCTAAGTATCACGGGCTTCTCAGAGGCGAGGTCAAGAACCGTAGACTCCACACCAATATCGGTGGGCCCTGCATCAAGCACCAAGTCGACCTCCCCCTCCAAGTCTCTTAAAACATGCTCCGCCAGTGTAGGGCTCGGCCTTCCGGACTTATTCGCGCTGGGGGCCGCGATGGGTGTCTCTGCCATTTCGATGAGGCGGAGCGCAACCTTGTGGCGGGGCATTCTAACTGCGGCCGTCTCGAGCCCGGCCACGGTTATCTTGGGCAAAGAGGGGTTCTTCTTGACAACAAGGGTAAGGGGACCGGGCCAGAATCTCTTGGCCAGCTCCTCCACTCTCCAGTCAATATCCGCCACCACATCGTAGAGGTCTTCGAACCGGGCTATGTGCACTATGAGGGGGTTATCGGGAGGCCTCTCCTTCACCTTGAAGACCCTCTCAACCGCTGCAGGGTTAAACGCGTCAGCCCCCAGCCCGTAAACAGTCTCGGTCGGAAAAGCCACAAGCCCCCCCGACTTAATGATACTTGCGGCTCTCTTCACCACAGGTTCGTCAGGATTCTCCCTATCCACACGGAGGACTATTGTCTCCACCACCAGAGCGAGTGCAGGATGTAGATAAAAAGGGTCACACCGGTATCCTGATGATTCTTAGGAGGCCGCTCATCGAGAGGAGCTCAAGCTCTTTACGCAAGGCCTCGACGTTTACGTTGTAGTACCTCTCTCTGCTCCATCTTGAGAGGTGGTTGAGAGCAGACTGCAGCATTCGGAGCGAGTTCTCACCCCTACCCTTCTGGGCGTGGACGAAGGCGGCCGAGAGCTTGATCAGGCCCGAGAGGACTTCACGCTCCTCCCCTGCCTTGTTCCTCCAAACCTGTTCAAGAGCCTCGTGAGCCTCCCAGAACCTCTCATCATTAAACAGTGAAACAGCCAAATTGACGATCTCCTCCTCAGACAGCCCCTCAAGTGGCGCAACCTCCCTGACATACTCCAGAGGCGCCAAGCCGGTGGATAGAGTTTTTACCACTTCATCGGGATTATCCGTGAGGACATCTACCTCTAAACGCCTCCCACCTATACGCACATCGACAACACTGCAGGCTATATGGGATAGGAGCCGCCTAGCCTCCCCAACATATCCCTCATGAAGCTGCTGGGTGGCCTCCAGCCCCTTCAACCTCAGCGCGATAATGAACCTCCTCAAACCAGCCATAGCTGATACTCGAGCAGTATATTTGTGCGGCGTAGATAACCTCTTTAAGTCGCTTCTCAGCAACTCAATAGAGGCAAGGCATGGCACGAAGACTGTTAGCCCTTCTCCTCATCGTACTCCTGCTGAGTATCTCTGCGTCCTCCTCCTATTCACAGACGAGCGAGGCGGTCGTCGAGAGGAGAGTCGCCTTGACCTTGTCAGGGCTGGTCTATGTGTCTGACAAGATATCACAGATTCCCCCAGGGGCTAAGTTTGGACTCGGAGTCCCGCTCGCGATACATTCTCTCTTGAGGCATATTTCTGTCGAGGGAGGGGTTATAGAGGGGGAGGAGAGGGGCGAAAGATTCGTCTTCTACAATATATCGCCGGACGGAGGCTTACTCGTGGTTAAACAGATTTTTGCGGGAGTTGTCCAATCGAGGGCGGATGGCGCGTATATAGTATCAGCTCCGGCAACACCGTTCCTTCAAGGCATTCAATACTCGGCCGACACATACATAGAATTACCCGCGGATGCTCAGCTATCAAACACGCCACAGGGATACACACTTAACGGTACAATCCTCTCTCTGAGGGGTTCCCGGCCCACGCTCAGCGACCCGCCAACGCTCTCATTCACCTTCACATCCACCACAGTCCAGCTCTTAACAATAGAGAGGCTCAGCTTAGTCTACGACTTGGACTCGAGGATTCTGACAGCCTGGCTGAGGATTCGGAATACAGACACTCGGAGCCTCCAGAGTGTCACTCTGCAGGTGCCCAAGGGACTGAGAGTGGTCGAGGCCGGTGACCACACGGGCCAGATAAGATATACCGCATCCGGCGACACTGTAACAATCAACATCTACCCTGAGAGGTTCGACGTTCTGAGCGGCTGGAGATATGAGTTCTATATTAAGGCCCTAATTCAAGGAGACTCAGACATAGTACAAATATCCGCGGACACCATCTCGCTGAGGACATTCCAGCCAGCCAACGCATCGATCGATAGCATCATAGTCGAGGCAGTGCTACCGAAAAATCAGGCTCCAACATCCACAGAGAAGCTGGAAGAGCTATACAGAGACGACGCAGGCAGAACGGTTCTCCGCTTCTCCAGCAGACTGCTAAACCCATACGACCCCCAGACACTGACGATCGAGGTGAGGAGCGAGGGTATCCCGGCAAACGTCTCACAGATGCTCATAGCCGCGATTCTTGTCTTAGGCGTAGTCGGCCTCATCACCTATTCGGGCGCAATCCCGCGAAGGAGGGAAAAGACCGGCCGGGTCCTAGAATATGCGCTGTCCCAGAAACTTCTCAAGGAATTTTCTGAGCTGAGAGGCGTCTTGGAGGAAGTGGACGAGCTGGTAGGCCTCAGAAGGGGAGACATTAAACAGGTCCAAGTTCAGGCGGTCTTATCCAGAGTGAGGACAAAGCATGAATCCATACGCGAGCTCTTGGGAGATTTTAAGGGAGACGAGATGGTTCAGCAACTTCTGAGGAACCTTCAAAGCAATATGAGCCAGCTGGGTGAGACCTTGAAGGTGCTCGGAAAGAGCTTAACGGAGCTCCAGAGAGGCGAGATGAGCAGAAGCAGCTATCTAAAGATTTACCGGGCCCTTAGGGGCGACTTACGGGACGCGATAGCGGCGGTTGCGGAGTCCGAGAGCCTCATCAGGTCAATCTCTGAGAAGAGTTAGCAGGGCTCTCTCGATAAAGTCCGTCGGGTCCTCCATCGTTTCTACAAGCCTCCTAGCCCTCTCCTCCAGCCTTCTTCTCACGCGGCTACGCGTTAACTCCTCACAGAGCTGCAGAATCTCCGATAAACCTCTAGGCCCCACAACCCTCAGCAACCCCCTAGAGGCCAGGAACCTGTGGACGGCCGGAGTCTCGCCGGGATAGAACATTATTACGGGCTTCCCGAGCAGGGCTGCCTCCTGCGCAATCGTCCCGCCGCCCGAGAGTACGATCGAGGCGTTTTTAATGAAGGGAAGAGCGAGTACGGGCTGCTCCAGCAGCTCGACGTTTGAGGGGACGCGCCTCCTCAGCGCAGACGCCTCACCCCGATACCTGAGAAGCACGAGAACCCTGCTGAAGATCTTTGCCGCAAGCCTCACAACCTCGACTGTCTCATCGAGCCCCCTGCCGGAGAGGTATGATGCCTTATACTCTGGAACTCTCACGAGTGCATACTCACCTATAGAGGGTTTAGGAGCCTTTTCCTCCAGCTGCCTCCAACGGATTATCCAAGCTAACGGGTCAAGAGCCCTGTATCTGAGTATGGAGTCTCTCCTAACACCCCAGCGCGTCCATTCCGAGGAGTTGACCGCGAATGGTGTAAATATTTTAGAGGAGGGCGGTGCGCAGAGCGCGTTTACCGGAGAGTGTGGCGTGTCTGATACTAAGTAGTGAGATATCTGGAGGCCGAAGCAGACGCGCATCATCTCTATCGAGCCGCTTGAAAGCGCTGCCACCGGTCTTTCACCATTAACGTACCTCAGGAATAATCTCTGACGCTCTGTGCTTGTGGCCAGTTTCCCTCTTAAATCCCCACCACCAAACCTCCCCAGCACAACCGCATCCAACTTGAGAAGCCGCAGTATCCAGTCAAGCTGCTCATACCTTCTCGAAGTTATGAATGGCTCGAGTCCGCGCCTCTTTAAACGCTCCGCGAGAGGCCAGAAAAAGAGAGCCTGTTTAGGCGTCAGAACATCTATCCAGACTTTGCTCAACCAGACCACCACCAACAACCCGGGCATATCGATTATATATTCTGGCTTGTTTAATAGCGCGGACATGCTTGTGGCCGGAGTCATGATTCTATCGGTAATTTCCTCTCTCATAATTTCCATGGTTTTGAGCGGCTTACTCGCACATCATCTACGCTCTCCTAGGTTTATGGGCGTGGATGTGCATAAGCCTGAGAAACCGCGGATACCTAAGATTGGAGGATTGGCCCTTGCCGCCGCCTACGGGGTGGTGATGCTCATGAACATGCTGGTTGGCGGTGGCTCTGCGGAGCTTGTTCTTCTAGTCTCTCCATTGATCGCTGCTGTTATCGGTTTGCTGGAAGACGCCAGAGAGCTGAACCCGCTCACTAAGCCCCTGCTCCTTCTACTTCCCGCGCTGCCGGTGCTACTGCTATCCACCTATAACCCCTACCCTATAATCCCCATCATAGGCGGTGTGAGAATAACTCTAATCTACCCCATACTTGTCTTGGTAGCATACACTGTTGTTGCAAACGCGATTAACAGCGTAGATGTTCTCAACGGATCGCTAGCACTCTCGGCGCTCCCCATTCTACTGCTACTCGCTGCCTTATCTTGGCTGGAAGGGGTTTTTGGAGCGGCTACAGCCTGTCTCGTGCTCTCAGCGGCTCTTTTAGGCTTCCTCAGATACAACTGGTATCCCGCCAAGATTTTCGGAGGCAATGTGGGGAGCAACCTAGTCGCGGCCGTAGTGACCACTGTCGCCATAGTGGCACGGCTTGAGGTTGTGACGATGGTCGCTCTCCTTCCTCATATTCTGAATGAGTTTTTCATAATCGTATCGATGGGGGGATTGAAGTCTGGGAAATCACTAGCCTCCAGACCTATAGAGTTTGTCAGCGGCCTAATAGTTGCGAGCAGGAAGCCAAGTGACCCCCTGACGCTCGTTAGACTGATAGCGTCGCAAAGACCTATGAGCGAAGTCGCTATATCGAAGAGCATTGCCGTTATCAGCATCTACTCCTCTCTCTTAGCAGCTGCGACATATCTGATAGGGAGGCTGACAGCGTGATGGGTAGCGTAAAAACTCTCCTAATGCTCATCACTGTTGCATGGATCTCTTTGTTGGTGGTTTTGGTTACGATCTCTACTGTAATTCTCCCCCTAGTGCATGGGATAGAGTCCAATGTATTCGCTGGATTGGCGCGTCTCGGTCTTTCATTTCTCCTATTCGCCATTTGGCTGGTATGGATTTTTGAGCTCGCTCTCTTCACTCTGTTCAAGCATACGAGAAGGGGGCGTGAAGGAAGTGGATAAAAAGGCTGGGTTTATTGATGTGGATGGGTCTGGTCTTCCACTTCTTTACAGGCTTTTACGTGGAGGCTGGCGTATAAGATACTCCTCTTTCATGAGACGCCCTTTAAAAGGGTTCAAAGCCGATGAGCGTCGTAGGAAGCTGATCGCTTCTGCAGTAAACAGCGGTCAACTGGTGGAGGGCCGGCTAGATGAGGTTGCATCTTCGTTCCCCATGCTAGTTATCTCTCACATTCGTGGCCTAGTCCCAGATATTGATAGAAGAGACTTGGGCCACATATATCAGAAAATTTGCGAGTCCGCAGAAATCGTAGAGATGGGAATAGTCCACGTGGGTGTTCACGAGCTTGGATTTATGAACTGGATTAACACGCTTATAGAGCAGCACGGCTTCAAGGGCTATCTCTACTATCTCCCACACCCCCTCATAATCAAGCGCAAGATTCCTGTGGGGGGACCACCGATTAGAGACGAGGCAAGGGACTTGGTCTCATCCCTCACGGGCCGAGCCCAGCTTTTCCCTGGGCTCCCATACACTGAT
This sequence comes from Thermoproteota archaeon, assembly GCA_030550155.1. Lineage (GTDB taxonomy): Archaea > Thermoproteota > Nitrososphaeria_A > Caldarchaeales > Calditenuaceae > HRBIN02. The sequence goes on along the minus strand of JAUQPZ010000020.1, from coordinate 6,303 downwards.
GCGGAGGCCATAACTCTTACTTGGCTTTTAAAAGAGGCGGCTGCATACGCGGCATACGTGGAGGCCGGTCTGATTCTTTATAAGCGGGCCGGTGTTCTTCACACGGAGATTGCGACTCAGCTGCTCGGCGGGGGCAGGGGGGCTGTGTGGAGGCGTATGGCAAGTGTAGCCCTGCTCACACTTTTAGAGGACCTTGAGGACTCTGAACTTCAAAAATCAATGCTGGCCGGGTCTGTGGTGAAGGTTTTACGAGAAGGTGACAAGACTGTGGCTGACATCCTCCTCAAGAGGTTGGGTGAGAGAAAGTCTCCGCGGATATTGGTCGTTGGGTGCAGACTTCAGTCCCTTGAGAAGCTTAAGAAGAGGTTCAAAGTGTATCATGTATCCTCATCAGAAGTTGGAGGTAGAAGGGTGCCTCAAAAGGTCGACGCGGCTATACTCTCCGTCGCTAGCAGAAAGTTGCTAGAGCAATTGAAGGAGTTGATGGCTAAGGAGAGCCTCGTTATAGACTTGGCGAACTATCGAATAGTGAGGCATGGAGGTAATGGCTCTTGAAAGATGGGAGGCTTAAGATAGGCGTCGTCGGAGCGGGATTTTGGGGAAGGAACCACGCCAGAGTGCTCTCAGAGATAGAGTCCTGCGAGGTTCGTGGAATCGTGGACATAAATGTCGAGAGAGCGAAAAATATCGCGAAGCGCTTCAACATACCGAACATTTACACAGACTTCAGGGCACTTCTAGACAGGGAGGAGGTTGACGCACTTACGATTTGCACACCGACGGTCACCCACGCCGAGATAGCACTCGAATGTGTTAAACGAGGCGTAGCTGTGCTTGTTGAGAAGCCTATGGCTTCAAGCCTGAAGGAAGCTGTAGAGATACTGGATACTGTCAAGTCTTTTGGCGGGAGACTAATGGTAGGTTTTATTGAGAGGTTTAACCCTGCCATCAGGTATACTTTTTCCGCGTTGTCTGAGGGCCTGATAGGGACTCCGTTAACCATAGCCTCTAGGAGGATTGGGCCGTGGCCCGAGAGAATTGGAGATGTGGGCGTAGTGAAGGATGTCGCAATCCACGACATAGATCTCGCGCACCACTTTTTTGGAAAAATCCCCTTGCATCTCTACGCAACCGGAGGAGCACTACGTCACAGCTACGAGGACTATGTTCAGGCGTTGATGTATTTTGATGAAGTTAGGTCGGCTTCGCTTGAAGCCAACTGGCTTTCCTCAAAGAAAAAACGAGATATGAGGATAACGGGCACCGAGGGTGTGGCCACGATAGAATTTTTAACGGGTGAGACAGTCATCGAGAAGCCTGACTACTCGATAAGCCCCGTTATAAACTATGTCGAGCCCCTGAAAAGTGAGTTGACATACTTTGTCGAGGCGCTTCTCAACAAAGAGGTGTTAAAGCCCGGCCCTGAGGAGGGGTTACTCTCGCTCGTAGTTGCTGAGGCTATACTCACATCGATGCGGACACGGTCTACTGTTGTCATAGATGATATCTTGGGAGAGTGGGGCTTAAGCCAAGCTCTCTGAGTTACAGATATAACCGCGGCTGATAACGAAATATGGCGTTGCGCGAGCTCCGGACACTCTACTGGAGAAACGGCTCTCTATACCTCCTGGACCAGCGCCTACTTCCCTGGAGGGAGAGATACGTACGCTGCACTAGCTACAAGCAAGTGGCGCGGGCCATAAAGGAGATGGTAGTGAGGGGGGCGCCCGCAATCGGAGTTGCAACTTTATACGGCATGGTCTTAGCCGCTAAAGGCACAAAGGCCAGACGATCCGAGCGGTTGAGAGAGGCTGCTGAAACGCTCAAATCGACCAGGCCGACGGCTGTGAACCTCTTTTGGGCCGTCGACCACATGCTGGGAGTCGCCGAGAACGCGATGCGCGCTAAGAAGGACGTTTTTAAAGCTTTACTCGAGGAGGCGGACAGGCTGGCAGAGCAGGATATTGAGACCAACAAAAAAATTGGAGAGAATGGCGCCGGCCTAATACCAGACGGCTCGGTCGTCATGACCTACTGCAACGCGGGTGGGCTTGCGACTGTCGGCTACGGGACGGCTGTTGGAGTGATTAGGGCAGCTCACGAGAGCGGCAAAAAGATATCCGTCATAGTCCCCGAGACGAGGCCGAAGCTCCAAGGCGCGAGGCTAACAGCCTTTGAGCTCAGCAAGCTGGGCATCCCCTACAAGATAATTACAGATAACATGGCGGCGATGCTCATGAGTAGGGGGGATGTATCCTGCATAGTGGTTGGGGCTGACCGGGTCCTCGCCAAGACAGGCCACGTGATAAACAAGATAGGGACGCTCAGCTTAGCCATCTCGGCGAAATTTTTCGGCGTCCCGTTCTACGTGGCCGCGCCGCTCACAAGCTTCGACTTCAAAAGAGGGCCTGAAGAAGTCAAGATTGAGGAGAGGAGTATTGAGGAGGTTCTCAACTTTGCGGGGAAGATTATAGCACCTAGGGGCTCAGATGCCATAAATCTTGCATTTGACATAACACCTCCGGCGCTTGTCTCAGCGATAATAACGGAGCACGGCGTATACGAGCCTGACGGCCTCATGACGCTGGAGAGATATTCGCGGGCGGTGTCCGGGCCTTAGGCTGAAGTATCCATGAGTAGAGGGCCTCGTGGGGTAGCTTAGCCTCTACCCGCCTCCCAGTCAGCGAGGATATCTGTAGGGCGCAGGTCTCGCTGTAAGAAACCACGAGCCCTGATGTCCCGAGCTTTCTCACAAGCCTTTCACCGATCTCGCGAGAGAGGGCCCTATTCTTCTCGAGCATGCCCCATAAACCGCCTGATCCGCAGCAGTCAAGGAGAACCTTGTCTACGTTTACGTTGAGGGTCTCCAGGGTGTCGGCTATGAGGCTTGTTAACCGCAGGTGCTGTGATAGGCATGTTGAGTGTGTTACACATCTCTCTCTGCTAAGGTCTGCTGAGATTCTGCCCAAATGGACGAAGTCGTGGATGAGCTCGTTTATGTCCACAACAGACTCTGCTACCTCTCTGCTTTTTTCTTCATCAAGTATTCGCGGATAGACTTCTCTGAGCATCATGGTTGATGCGGGCGATGTGCAGACAATTCTTCGCCCCTTTACGGCTTCTCGGTGAAGCGACTCGACATTCAGCCGAGCCAGCTCTTTCACCTTCTCCCACATACCCAACTCCCAGTATAGTATTCCTGAGTCCCGCTGGGGTGGTAGGAAAAGGTCGATCCCAGCTTGGTTGAGCAAGTAGCGGGCGGAGACGGCTATGCTGGGCCTCACATATCTTGCGTAGGTGTCTGCGAAAAAGGCATAGACCCTTAGCCCACTCTTCAACGCCTCCCTCCTGAAAACCTCGTCCAGCACTCCACCCTCCGGCAAGGGTAGCAGCGCGTCATCAGCAAACCCTGCAAGCCTCTTGAACAGGTATAGGGTAGGCTTGGTAAGGATGAGGTGTCTCAGCCACCCATTCATCCTCGACAAGCCTCTGACAAATCCCTCGAAATTCGCGATTACTCTCTCCGGCCTATCTAGAGAGCCTACCCCCCTCTTACCGATATATGCGGCCCTGTAAGCTGACATGACCGTAGGTATTGGAATACCGGCTGGGCACACGTCAACGCATCTTGTGCATCCTATGCAGAGGTCTATCAGCTCCTTGAAGTTCTTTGAAAGAGGGTCTGGCCAGCCGCTCTGTAGCGCGGATTGAAGCAGGACGAGCCTGCCTCTACTCGTCTTTGAGGGCTTAAACCCGATGCTTGTGAGCGTGGTGGGGCAGACTGAGTTACAGAAACCGCAGCGTATGCATCGCTCCGCTTCTTCTGCATATAATCCCATCAGTCTATGAAGGGTGTCAGGCGGCATCCGGGGGCTCTTAGAGTTTATTAGATGCCTCCTCTCTAAAAACCATATCGCAGACACACCCTCGAGCGTCGCGATACTTTTGGCGAAGAAGTCTGGGGAGCCGCCGGCTTCAGGTTTATAACTCCGATAGGCGTATCGAGACACAGTCAAGTGGTGAAGAATGGGGCACAGAAAATACTCGGCACCTCGGAGAGGCTCGCTGGCATACGCGCCGAGGCGGCGAGCGCGTAGAATAGTCCCCAACGTGAGGTTCTGGCCTCGCACCAAGCAAGGCGCAGGGCTTCTGGGCTTTATAGGATACAAGGTCGGCATGGTCACGACCTTGGTGATAGACGATATTCCAGGCTCACCTACTCAAGGTGCCGAAGTGGCTAAGGGCGCCACACTTATTGCCACACCACCCCTACACCTTATCGGTGTTATTCTCCTCAAGAAGGAGGACGGACAGCTAGTCGAGCTTGCTAGACACATCATAGCTGACTTGCCGCCCGAGATAAGGGACAGAGTTAGAGGTGTATCGCCGACTTCTATCAGCTTAGAAGGGTTGAGGAGCCGCATAGTAGAGTCTGACGAGGTCAGAGCTCTAGTTGCGTCATATCCTAGAGAGGCTGGGCTCTCACAGAAGAAGGCCCTAATACTCTCGGTGCCTGTGTCGGGTAAGGTGGAGGAGGCATTCAACTATGTGGCCTCGAGACTGGGTGGGCGCATACCCGTCGGGGAAGTCTTCAGGGCGGGAGAGTTCATCGACGTTGTAGGTGTTACGAAGGGGCATGGTTTTCAGGGCGTGGTTAAGAGGTTCGGCGTTAAGATTCTGCCCCGGAAGCAGAGAAAGACACGCAGGGCTGTAGGTGCGATAGGCGGCAGAAGCCCGAAATACATTACAAGGTTTGTGCCACGAGCTGGTCAGATGGGATTCCACAACCGCACAGAATTCAACAAGAGGATAGTGAGGATCTGGAACGCGGGTGAGGCGCCCGTCGCCAAGAGCGGATACACTAGGGCGCCGCCCCCGAGATGCGCCACGATAGCTCTGCTCGGCTCAGTCATGGGCCCGCCTAAGCGACCTATCGTTCTTAGGACACCCGCAAGGCCTCCCAGATACAAGCTCGAGGCCCCGCGCCTGAATATGGTGATGTATGCAGGGGAGGTGTTAGCTAGTTGACGATCCTCGGACAGCTCCTGACCAAGGGAGAGCGGGAGGCGAGGCTCTTGGGCCTTGACGGAGCAATTAAGGGCAAGATCACGTTGCCCAAAATATTTTCTGCCCCTCTGAGAGAGGACCTTGTTCGAAGAGCCTATATCGCGATACTATCTCATAGATTCCAGCCCAAAGGCGCCTGGAAAGGCTCTGCTCATAAATACTCGGTGGAGTCGCTTGGACCCGGCTTCGGAATTTCGAGAATATCGCGCCTTAGGGTGGAAGGCACCGGAAAAGCTAGAGGCGGCGGATTCGTTCCCACGGCTGTAGGAGGTAGGCCCACACACCCGCCGACACCTGAGAAGAGAATACACAAGGAAATCAACGCAAAGGAGAGCCGGGCCGCCCTCGCATCAGCCTTAGCATTCACAGCCAGCCCTGAACACGTGAAAAAAAGAGGCCACAGCATACACACCGACATGGAGCTACCTATAGTGGTCGAGGACACCCTCGCCTCTGTGAAGAAGACATCTGAGCTAACGAGCGTTCTGAGGTCTCTAGGCCTCGAAGAAGAGCTGGAAAGATGCGGTGAAAAGAAAGTCAGGGCAGGTAAGGGGAAAAAGCGCGGAAGAAGATATAAGCGGAGAAAGGGACCCCTCATAGTCGTCCACAAAGATGAGGGAGTCATGAAGGCGGCGCGAAATATACTTGGCCTCGACGTGGTCCTCGCCAAAGACTTAAGCGTGCTACACCTCGCGCCGGGCGGCCACCCTGGAAGACTCGCCATCTTCACGGCTCAATCCCTCTCACAGCTCAGTGAAAGGCTGATGTGATATGGATCCACAGCAGGTGATTAAGAGGGTGCTGGTCACACAGGATGCAGTAGCCCTTATCGAGCGTGAGAACAAGTTGACGTTTATCGTCGACTTAAGAGCGACTAAAAGAGACATCAAGACGGCTGTGGAGAGAATTTACGAGGTTAAAGTAGATAGGGTGAACACGCTCATAACTCCGCTAGGTGAGAAGAAGGCGTATGTCAAGCTCTCCCCCGAGTATAGGGCCTCAGACATAGCCACTAGGCTCGGAATATTCTGAGGTGTGAGCTGATGCCGAGAAGAATCCGCGCACAAAGGATTGGACGTGGCTCCCCAACCTACGTAGCCAGCATACAGAGACGAGTAGAGGTCGGAATACCTCCACAAATACCGAGAGACGGCGGACCCATCTATGGATATGTGAGAGAGATTCTGCACGACCCTGGCCGAGGAGCGCCCGTCGCCGAGATAGAGGCGGACGGAC
>JAUQPZ010000019.1 GCA_030550155.1 Thermoproteota archaeon | reverse complement strand
GACCCGCGCCTTTGAGGAGGCTTTGACAAGCCTCAGAATCCACTCATCTATCGTGAATCCATTATAGAGTATTAGGGTCGCCTCCGCGGCCTTAACGATGTCTCTGGGTGTTGGCTCAAAGGTATGTGGGTCTCTGCCGGGCGGGACCAAATATTCTACGCGCCAGCTAGGCCCGGCCACGTTCCGGGCGAAGTCCCAGATTATCGTTGTGGTTGCGAGAACCACTCGCCCCTCACCCCCACCCGGGTCCGTAAAAGCCATGTATGGCTGGAGAAGAGGCGTAAGAAAGACAAGAATCGCAGCGAAGTATACCAGCATGTAGGGCCCCCTAGTCATCACAAGCACACCCCTGACAAATGGGCTGGCTCAACCGCTACTAACTTCTAGGCGGCTCAGCCCTTAATTAACTTAGACGAACCTGCAGCCAAGACGTCTCAATTCTTTCAGAACATGCAGCCTCTCGATTGACATATTTTCAAAGGAGATTACAAGGATAGGTTATGGCGTGTCACATATATGAGCCTGCTCCTAGTCTCTAGCCTCCCGGGATGAACAGAATCGATAAGGAGCTAGTAGAGGGGCTTCACCACGTAACACTCGTCACGTCAAGCGAGAGGGTCAACAGGATATTCTACACAGAGGTCATGGGCCTCAGGCGTGTCAAGCTATCGGTCAACCAAGACGACATTCTACATAGGCACCTGTTCTACGGCGACGAGAAAGGGTCCAGCGGCTCAGTGATAACATTCTTTGAGTGGCCGCATCTTGTCAGCGGTCGTCACGGGCTCGGCTCCCCCCACCACCTCGCATATGCCGTCAAGAGTATAGAGGCTCTGAGGAAGTGGGCTGAGTGGCTTAAGAGAAATAGTGTTCCTGTCAGCGGGCCTCACATCGTGGGTGACAGGGCCTCGATATATATCAGGGATCCAGATGGTTTTCTGCTCGAGCTCGCGGCTGAGACGGGTGGAGAGGTTGACGCAGCGGTCTTGAGGGAGATTTTCGCCGAGGAGGTTGAGGTCGACAGGATAACTCCAGACATGCGTCTCTCACTTATGGACCACGCGTCTCCAATAGCCACTGACTCGACGCTCCTGGAGCGTTTCCTCTCCAAGACGCTTGGTCTTAGGAGGGTCGCTACGAGGGAGAACCCCCATGACCCGTCAAGCCCGATTCTAGGCTTCGGCTCAGGAGATCAAGACTTTCTCAGATACATTCTTAAGCCCTCAGCTCAGATGGGGTTCGTAGGCATAGGCAACATACATCACATCGCGGTGAGGGTTAAAGGTGAGGAGGAGCAGAGAGAAGTGATGAGCGTCCTCAACTCAATCGGTATAAGGCACTCAGGAATAATTGACAGATTCTGGTTCAAGTCCCTCTACTTCAGAGACCCATTCGGGAACCTCCTCGAAGTCGCAACCGAGGGGCCGGGATACACTGTCGACGAGCCACCTGAGTCACTGGGAGAGAAGCTGATACTTCCGCCGTGGCTTGAACCTGAGAGGAGACGAATTGAAGAGGCCTTAAGACTACTGGATGAGCGGTACCCGGCAAAGTGGCCGCCGACGTATAGGCCGGCTCCCGAGAAGCCTGAGAGAGTGGAGTGACATATTCACTCATGTTATGACTCGAAATTATTCTATCCCTAATTAGTTTTAAAAATGTGAAGATTCTACACGTTCTCCCCTTATTTGAGCCAGCAGGAGGACCCATAACCCATGTCTACTATCTTTCTAAAGAGTTGGCTAGAGAAAGATTAGGGTGCGTGGTCTGCGCTTCTGAGATGGAGGAATGAATGGGTAGCGTCAGGAGAAGAATCGCCGTAGAAAGGTTCAACCTGGCCGACAATATCAAGAGACACGTGGAGCTCTATGAAAGCCTGTTATAGGCCTTACGGGGTTGCTGTGGCCATCTTTGGGAGGTTTTTCGCCGAGGTGGGGGAAATTTTAAGTCTAAAAAATGGGCCGGGGCGTGAAGAGGCTCTTGCCGCAAAACGGTTATGAGTATCATTCCACCGGTCTACACACGATTAGAATTTTACTCAGAGGAAACTTTCTAGTTATGCTTATTGGGTATTGTATCGCTGTGCCACTAATCGGGACAACTATAGCGTATCTCCCATTATATCTTGATGGGCTAGGAGCCACACCACTCATCATAGGGCTTGCTATCGGTTTTCCAGAGTTTATCGCCTTAATACTCCGGATACCAGGTGGATACATAGGAGACGCCTACGGAAGAAAGTATTTAACCGTTCGGATGAACTTCGTGCTGGGCATCGTAGGTGTATTTATTGCGTTTTCACCGAGCTGGGAGGTGCTATTGATCCTACAGGTGGTCAGGGCGATGGCTGGATTCTATATGCCAGCCGAATATGCCCTGTTGGCTGACTCGATACCTGTGAGGCTCAGGTCGAGTGGATATGGATTATTCTGGACCATCGTCGGGGCTGTCGGTCTAGGCGGGCCTATACTGGGCGGCCTAATGTACGAGTCCCTGGGCCTTAATGGTCTGAGAACTGGCTGGCTGATATTCGGCTTGGCCGACATGATAAAAGCAGTTTACTATCATTTCTTCTTGAGGGAGACTCTTCCAGGCCAGACAGACAAGACAAGTGTCTGGCACATAATAGCAAGAAGCTACAGGGACGCGGCCCCCAGACTAGTTTCAATCCTGAGGAACAGGTCTCTGTCAGTTGTCGTGGCGCTTGGCATGCTTGGGATCGCCATAAACGCTCTATCCTCAACCTATCTCATATTATACTTCACGAGGGTCCTAGGATTCTCAGCACTCCTATGGGGGTCTATAATCTCTGCGGCTAGAGGCATCACTCTCCTCTTACAGACCCCTGTCGGGATCCTCTCGGATAGGTTTGGGCGGCGTGCCATATTGTCTGCCTTCATCGCGGCCTCTGGGGCCTCTCTAATACTACTCGGCCTCCCCCCCCTCCCCGTAGAGGTTATATCGCTCCTCACCCTCACCGTCTTCGCAACCAGCCTAGTACAAGGAATCCCCAAGCCCATACTCGATGCTGCACTCATAGATTGGGTTCCCGAGGCTGAAAGGGCTAGGCTGATAGGTATAATACTGACTATCTGGGGGGTTACAGCATTCCCCAGTAACCTGGTCTGGGGCTATGCGTATGTATTCTCACCGCCACAAGTCTTTCAAATAGGCGGAATAGTATCTCTCGCCATACTCCCTCTACTTCTGGCAAGGTTCCAGGAGGCTAGAGCTCGCCCATCTACTTAAGCTATGGAATAATAGCTCTTGCCCATCTAGCTGACGAGAACCGCGTTAATCTGCACAATGTCGTCGCCAATCACGTTACCCCTCACAGTAACCCTCTTCCTCAACCCCTCAACCGGCCTCCTATTCCTACTCTTCTTCCTCTTCGAGGGCGGCTTACGCCTAGCGTGGAACCCGGTGCCCCGCGTGAGAATGATTCTCGCTATCCTTGCTCCGCTCACATCGGGCCTCATAGGTATTCCGGCCTTATCCGAGCCTCCTGTGATCCTTATCCTCCCGCTACCCAATCCAAGGGCAGAGGCGTCTACCTCGTCGCCAATCTTCTTGCCCCTCAACACGCTCATCTGCTGAGGCGTCAAGGCTATAGTCTTCGCTGTGCCGTCTCCGGGGTTTGAGAGAACCAGCCTCGGTCCTGCAGCCTTCTCCGACAAAGCCACCCTACCCCAATTTCATCCACTCTTCAATTAATTAATCTGACCCCCTCCAGCCCGCCGGAAGAGCGCCTAGCCGAGAGGCTGAGGGTGTCTCGCAGCCAATATTTATCCGTCGCCGGGCATCAAGAAAATACATGCAGCCGGGGAGGACCGAGCTTCTCTACCTGAGAGACTCATACATATCAGAGTTCGAGGCCAAAGTCATAGGGGTGGGCGAGAATTACGTTGTCCTTGATAGAACCGCCTTCCACCCTCAAGGAGGCGGCCTAATCTCAGACACCGGTGCACTACAACGTGGCGGAGAGGTCTTCCAAGTAACGCGCGCAGACCAGTCTGAAGAAGGCGTGAGGCATTTCCTCGACAGGGAGGGTCTGCGAATAGGCGAGACTGTGAAGGGGACTCTGGACTGGGAGAGGAGGTATAGGCTGATGAGGATGCACACCGCTCTTCACGTCCTCGTAGCAGTCGTCAACGCACGGACAGGCGCCCTAATCACTGGCAACCAGGTCGAGATCGAGGCCTCGAGAGTTGACTTCAGCCTTGAGAAATTTGATAGGAGCGTCATCGAGGGCTGTGTGGCGGAGGCGAACAAGAGGCTTGCAGAGAACCATGAGGTCCGGATAAGATTCATAGACCGCGAAGAGGCGCTCAAGGCGCCTGGACTTGTAAAGTTGGCGTCCAAGGCACCTCCAGACCTGCCTGTGCTACGAATCGTGGAGATAGGCGACGTAGATGCGCAGCTCGATGGAGGACCCCACGTGAAAAACACCTCAGAGGTGGGAGAGATAGTTATGAAGAAACTTGAGAACAAGGGAAAATCTAACAGGAGGCTCTACTTCACCCTCAACCCCTGAAAAAGGAAGCCGGCCCACGGGAGTCGAGAAGCCCGCAAAGAGGGGGAGACGGCGATAAAAGACTTTAATCCGCGGTTATCACCATACATCCATGAGCATCGATTCTCTTCTCAGACTCAACTTGGGGCTGGGAGCAATTCCGCTCATAGCCGATGGAGAGACGCGCTCCATATCACCGGAGAACCCTACAGGTGAGAAGGGAGGAGGCGCGAAGGCGGAGCCGACGCCTGAAAACCCTGCATCGATGCTGGGCCGGGGATGGAAAGTAAGGCCCTGCATCACCCTAGAATCAGGGAAGACAACGACCATAGCTGAGATTGAGGGCTGCGGCGTCATCCAGCACATCTGGCTCACAGTCAGCGAGGTCGCTTACAGGGCCTGCATCCTCAGGATGTATTGGGACGGCGAACCTGACCCCTCGGTTGAAGTGCCGCTGGGCGACTTCTTCTGCTGTGGCCACGGCCTTAGATACGAGGTCAACTCACTGCCCATAGCAGTCAACCCTGTGGGAGGCTTCAACTCCTACTTCCCTAAACCATTCAGGAAAAAGGCGCTCATAACAATCGAGAACCAAGGCCAGAGCGACATACCCGGCCTCTACTACCAGATAACATACACGTTGGTCCCAGAGCTCCCAGACCCGATTGGATATTTCCACGCACAGTGGCGTATGTCCATGACGAGGAGAGAGCACCCGGAGCACGTCATACTTGACGGCGTGAAGGGTAGGGGCCACTACGTAGGCACCTTCCTCGCCTGGACACAGCTCTCCAACGGGTGGTGGGGCGAGGGCGAAATCAAGTTCTACATAGACGGCGACACAGATCACCCAACCATCTGCGGGACTGGGACGGAGGACTACGTCGGCGGAGCATGGGGCTTCGGAGGCAAAACATATTCGACACCATTCCTCGGATACCCCCTCAGGAAAGCAGAGCCAGGAGAAGTCCCGAGACACGCCCTCTATAGATTCCACATCCTCGACCCCATAAGATTCAGACAAGACATCAAAGTCACGATACAGGCCCTCGGCTGGTGGCCCAACTACAAATTCCAGCCACTAACAGACGACATAGCGTCCACAGCGTACTGGTACCAGACAGAACCACACAAAAAATTCCCAGAAACTCCGCCTCTCCACCAAAGATGGCCCAGATAAAGCCTCAAAAAACACGCTACGGTTGATAATTAGAGCGAAATTTATAGAAGCGCTGAGAAAGCTGGAAACATACAATAACATACTTTTAATCAAGTATAATCACTTATCCTTGATGAGCAACAAGCTTAGGCTTGGTGTCGCAGGTCTCGTCCATGATCATGTCTGGGGTCTTCTGGAACAGTTCAGCCAGATTGGGTCCGTTGAAATAGTGGCCGCTGCGGACCCAAATCCGCCACTGCTCGAGAGGGCCTCAAGTCTTTACAAGATTGGAAGGACCTACCGCAACATTTCGGAGATGTTGGAGAAGGAGGAGCTTGACATGGTGTTGGCCTGCAACGAAAACGCGAGGCACGTCGATGTTGTGGAGCTGGCCGCCGAAAACAATGTCCACGTGATAATGGAGAAACCCATGTCAGCCAACTTGGCTCAGGCTGAGAGAATCTTGAGAGCCTCAGAGCGCCGCCGGATAAAAGTAATGGTTAATTACCCGACCACCTGGCACCCCGCAATACAGCACGCACACAAACTTGTCAAGGAGGGGGCAATAGGCAGGACATTCCATATCAGGTATAGAGGGGCGCACGCTGGGCCAAAGGAGGTCGGCTGCTCCCCCTACTTCTATGGATGGCTCTACGACAGGGAGCTTAACGGAGCTGGAGCACTAATGGACTACTGCTGCTATGGAGTGAATATCGCCCTATGGTTCCTGGAAAAACTTCCCCAGCGCGTCTTAGCGACGGCTAAAAATCTTGTCCGCAAATATATCCCAGTAGAGGACAACGCCATGCTCTTGATGGAGTTCGACGACGCGATAGGGGTGGCGGAGGCATGCTGGTCCCAGGTCGGGCAATATCCCATACACGGCCCAATAATCAACGGTGCGGAAGGAACAATAATAGTCACGGAGGATCGAAAAATCCTGAAGTATCGCGTAAAGGAGCCGGACAACTTCAGAGATATTCAAGCCGAGTCCATAGACCCGCCAGCTCCCCCGAAAGGATATAGGAACGGGCCTGAATACTTCGTTGAAAAGATACTTCGCGACGAAGAGATAGACAAGCCGCTGAGCGCCAAGTTTAACAGGGATGTCCAAGAAATTCTTGAGGCTGGGCTTAAATCCGCTCGGCAGGGGGCGGCTGTTAATCTCCCATTATAAAAGGTGGCGCCTCAATGAGAAAGGTCAGGTTCGGCATAGTGGGTGCGGGTGGGATATCAAACCACTTCCACCTACCAGAGTTAACCCAGATAGCAGAGGCCGAGGTCGTGGCCATCTCTGATTTAAAGCGTGAACGCGCTGAGAAGACAGCGGAGAGATTCGGCGTCAGGCACTGGTATACGGATTACAGGGAGATGCTTGAGAAGGAGGACCCTGACGCGGTTATCGTAGCAACACCACACCCCACACACGCTAGCATAGCCCTAGACGCAATAAAGGCCCATAAGCACGTCCTAATACAGAAGCCTATGACGACAAATGCTCAGGACTCCCAACTTATATTGGAGGAGTCGAGGAAGAACCCAGACCTAAAGATCATGGTCCTACCATTCGTATACTATGACACCCCATTATACGACTATGTTAAGAGAGCCTTACTAGCGGGGGAGATTGGGAGGGTTTGCATGGCAGATGCTAGGACATCCCACGGTGGCCCTGAGAAGTATCAGACAGAGGTGGCCCAGATGTTCGATGAGGTGGTGGATGTTTGGTTCTTCAGTCCTGAGAGGGCTCATGGCGGCGTATTGCTCGACCTAGGTGTATACTCTGTAACACGGCTAGTCTACCTGCTTGGAAGGGCCAAGAGAGTCTCTGCGTTTACAGCCACTCTAGGGAAGCCTATAGAGGTAGACGACAATAACGCAGTCTTGATAGAGATGGAGAATGGCGCCCTAGCCATAGCAGAGTCTAGCTGGACACAAAACCCAGGCCAAAACACTACATCAATATACGGCGACAAGGGAACAATCCACATAAACTATCTCGGCCGAAGCCTCGCCATTTATAGAGAAGGCCAAGGCTGGTCCTACCCCGACCTCCCAGGCGAAAAGGAGCCCCAACACACCCACAGACACTTCATACACTGCATACTAACAAACAAGCAACCAATCGGCACGCCGGAAGAAGGACACCACGTAATGCAGATACTGGATGCAGCATATCAATCCGCAAAAACTGGAAAAACCATAACAATCCCTAAACAATAACCACGCCCATTCACAGATACGTCATTTACGTAAGCTAAACCTACACACTCCACAAACCATCAAGATTAGGCCTCAAGCCCGAAGCCTTCTAAAGACTAGGCTCATCGCCGAGGTGCCTGTGAAGTTATTAATACGGGCCTTTGGAAGTGTTTGTTGGATGGTTAAGAGGGTCTACATCTGCGAACAAGAGGACTATATGTGTGAGGAGTGTGGCCTTGTCTATCACTCCCTCGAAACAGCCCTGAGATGTGAGAATTATTGCAGGAAACATAACGCATGCTCATTAACTATCACAAAGAACGCCGCCCACGCGCCGCAGGCCCCTGCAATATAGATTATTCATCCAACGTTCTAGGACTCATCACCAGTGTCCTCCAGCGTAAACCAGCTTAGACGCGCCATGGATACTACAAATATCCCAAGTCCTGCGGGCATGAGCTTGATGGCCCGCAACCACATGTAGCTCCAGTTCTCCTTGAATTTACGTAATTACTCTTCTCGAGGATATATTGTGTGGTCTATGATTTAAGCAGGGTTGTCTTAACTAAGGGGCATCACAAAGAAAGGATAAGAACTCCATAATCTACCAGCTCTTTTGGGAGCATTGTCTAAAAACCCTCTGAGTGATGGACCTAACTGATGAGGGGTGATCAAACAGCTAGCCCGCGCTGCACCCCTAAACATGGATATGGTAACGGATGACGTGACGGTAGCGGTCATGCATCACGTGTCGGAAACACGAATTTCAGCGAAAGATTTTTCATTATTCTACTTCAGAAAGATGTCTTACATTTGTTAATGGGGTTTTTGCTACAACCTCTTTATCCGCTGTATATAGCGTGGCGTTCTGTAGCACGGCTAGGGAAACATATACTGCGTCGTAGAGCGTTATGCCGAACCCATAAGCTAATTCCACCGCCCTTTCCCTCAATTCTCCTTTAAACCCGTAAGTGGTTATGCCTATGTCTTCTAATGCTCTGAGAGCTGCTTTAACATCTTCAATCCCAAACCTCGGGTTGTACCTTAAAGCATTAGCCACCTCATAGTGTAGAAGGTCTGGAGCTATCAAGTCTATCTCGCCGCTGGCATATTTGCTTCTTATAGTTAATGCCTTCTCCCGTAGTGGCTCGACGTTGAACCATTTCACAGCTACGCTCGCGTCAAGTACGAATATCTTCTCCTCCTCCATCTGACCACCTCTTCCTCAGCTATCCAGCCAGACCCCTCCGACATCCCAGCCAGCCTATCCATTTCTTGGATAGCCCGCTTAATGGCTGCGGGGTCTTTAGCGGGCCTCATCCTCCTCTCCTCTTGTTCAACAACTGTTTCAACATATCGTCTAAGGAGCTCGCTCCAGTTTATGTGGCGGAGCCTATCTATCCGGGCTTTGAGCCTCTTATCAACTCGGAAGCTTATGATGCTCACATGCCCTGTAATACATTGCTTTCTAATAAGTATTTCAATCTATCACGCCAGCCCCAACTATGGCAGAAAAACTGAGCTGGAGAGTTTTCAACCATCCCAACTGGTTATCTTTCTGAAGAAGCCTCGAAAGAACTGCTGTCCAAGCTCGCTTCGGTCCAAAAAACTTGATTTTGTTAAGAGAGGGACAAACAGCAATGCTTTGAAGAGATGTTGTTCCCGTTGGAAGGGACTGGACTAAAAGTGGAAGAACCCTGTTAAACCTCTGTTGGAAGTTTCAACGGTTTGATGGGCTTGTTCAACCTGCCGTCCACCATAAGCCTCCCAGCCGTTTCACCGCTCTCAATGAATTCCATAACTCTTTCCAAACCTGTTATTTTCGAAGCCATGAGCCCCCATCTCTGAAGTGCTGCTGAGACAGTGGATATATGGGGAAATAATCATCTGAAAGCCCGGTACCTCGATTTTAATGAGGCTAAAGAATTTAAGGATGAAATAGTTTGGTAAAAGCGTCTAATAGGGGAGGTAATGCTGTAGTATTTCGATGGCTGTCCATAACCCTTCCAATCATAATGCTTATTCCGCCAACAGTAGTGAGTGAAATGAAATGTGTTGCATAAGTTCATTTTTCTGGAGACTTTGTCAGGATAGGAAACCGGCTCACCGAGCTGGTAATTACGTTTGGGAATAATATGGGTGGCGAAATATATAGGATTATAGACAAGTCAACTGACGTAGACTTCATTAGACGTAAAGATGCGGTTCGAATCGGCCTCTCCGTGTTAGAATACTGGTCTGAGGAGAGGGGAACAATTCACATAAACTATCTAGGCCGAGGCCTCGCCATCTTTAAGGAAGGCCAGGAATGGTCCTACCCAGACCTAAAGGGCGAAAAAGGGGCCCCAACACACTCACAGACACCTCATTCGCTGCATACTACACAACGAGAAACCCATCGGCACACCAGAAGATGGACATCACGTAATGCAGATACTGGATGCTGCGTATCAATCCGCGAAGACTGGAAAAGTCATAACCATCACGTAGCCAGAATCACCCTCATACACAAGTAAGCGTAAAAATCTGCGCAACCTCTCACTTAAACCACTCAGGTAGGCATAACGAGGTGGCCAACTATGAAAAATATTTCATAGAGCAATAAAGTCAATACCTTCCTCAAGACCATAAAAGGACGGCGCATCCTTACTACTTGAACACAACACCTTCATCATATCGCAGAATAAGGATTAACATTTTTAGGTAATATCTGTGATTAGCTTCTCTCCTTATTCCTGAAATAGGGTATTATCCAGCGCCCATATGCCTTGATTGTCGCGGTGAGTCTCTCTATAGGGGGCTCCATTATGAGCGCAGTAGCACCGGCCCTCTCAAATTTCTCGATCATGCTCATTACGTCGTCAGGCGTTCCAGCGGCACAGGCTTTCATAGCTGTCTCGTCGGGAATCTGACGCGCAATAGTGTAAATCTCGCCGATATCTTTTGCCCCGAGAGGATTATTCCAGAGGTCTTTCTTCGCTAGATTGGTTAGGCCCAGCTGCTCCATAAGCCTTTTCCTAAGTGCAAGACACACTTTTGTCCTGTTCAAAATTCTATTTTGCGCCGCCTCACCATCCTTATCAACCTCTGAAAAAACGATAGGGAGAGCCTCGATCTCGCCGGTATCGCGGCCCATGATAGAGGCCATCCTCCTTATCTCTGCGAGATCTTTCTCGAAGGCCTCTGGAGAGTTCATCCACGGTATCCACCCATCTGAGAGAGCCGCAACCAGTCTCAGCATTCTCGGCCCATATCCTCCGACATATATGGGTAGCTTTCTATCATTATAGGGTTTAAGGCCCAAGTATCCGTCAACCATCTTGTAAAAATCTCCTTGGAACGTGGCTGGTCACTCTCTTGTCGAACTCAAAAGTAGTCGTATGAGGCGCAAAGCCTCCTCTAGCCGCTGAACCGGCCTATTGAACTTGACATCCTTGAGAGGATAAAAATTGAATACCTCGCCCGCACCAAGCGTGAGAAAAGCCCTACCCTTAGATAAGTGATCAAGGGTCACTACTTGATTAAGAATAGACGCGGGATGCCGTCTAATTACGTCTGAGACGCCTGGGCCTATCTTCAATTTTTTACTCTTACTTGCCACTGCTGATAGAATGATGTAAGAATCCCATGCTGGTTTAGGTAGAAAAACCTCGTCCAATGGATGGAAAAGGTGGTCCGGAAGCGTTATCAGGTCAAACCCGCTCCTTTCAGCAAGTATGCATGCTCTAACTGTGCCCTCAACATCGCCGAACGAGTTGATCTGGCAGCCAAACATCAAAAACCTTATTCTCCGAAACCTGCTCCCCCCACATAATATTTAAAAGTTCTCTAAACATTATCGACTAACACATGTGTAACGAAAAACCTAGCAACGCATCAAAGAGTCGGAGGGGGTGGGGAGTAGGTATTAAAACGCTCAACGAGCTATGGCACTACGACCCCGCGGATTATCCTCCCTTCCTCCATATCTTTGAAGACCTCGTTGATCTCTTCAAGCCTGTAACTTCTGGTCACCAGCTCGTCAAGTAAAAGTTTTCCGGCTTTATAGAGTCTCAGATACTTTAGGGAATCGAGTCTGGGGCTGGACGATCCGTAATAGCAACCCTTGATCGTCTTCTCGGTCATGTGGAGATCTAGAGCCGGTATTCTGATGTTGACTCCTCCTTTCTCCACACCTACTATAGTGACAACTCCGCCCCTCTTGGCTATTTTATACGCCAGCTCCATGGCCACGACGTTACCTGTTGCCTCAAATGAGTAGTCCACGCCTCCGCCGCCGACTTTCTTTACAGCCTCGACCGGGTCCTCCTTTAAGGCGTTTATCAAGTGAGTTGCACCGAACTTCGTCGCCCATTCAAGCTTCGAGTCGTAAATATCTATGGCGATTATCTTTTCAGCGCCAGCCAGTCTAGCACCTTGAACAATATTCATTCCGACCCCGCCAAGCCCTATTACTGCAACAGTGCTTCCTTCCTTGACGTTAGCAGTCTTAAGCGCGGCACCGACTCCCGTTAACACAGCGCAACCCAGTATGGCCGCCTTCTCAAGAGAGACGTCCACTGTGAGCTTAACTACGTTCTTTTCGTGAACCACGGTGTAAGATGAGAGAGCGGCCGTTGATGTGAAGTGGTGAATCGAGTTTCCAGCCTTGTCTCTTATCTTCAGCTTACCGCTGGGCAAGCTTGCATTTACTATTGACTCCAAAGCATTTTCACAAAGATGGAACCTGCCTGATAGACAGTACTCACAATTGTAGCATGAGGCCATCCAGATTGTGAAGACCTTATCCCCCTTCTTTACCGAGGTAACGTCATCACCCACCTCGACCACGGTGCCAGCACCCTCATGCCCAGGCACAATAGGTATCGGGATATCGGGA
Source organism: Thermoproteota archaeon (assembly GCA_030550155.1). Classification (GTDB taxonomy): domain Archaea; phylum Thermoproteota; class Nitrososphaeria_A; order Caldarchaeales; family Calditenuaceae; genus HRBIN02. The sequence continues at coordinate 17,341 of JAUQPZ010000019.1, read as the reverse complement.
TAGTAGCCCCTAGCTAATGAGAGGTCGCTATGACACACCCCGCTCGCCTCAATCCTCACAACCACCTCCCCGGGGTCAGGCTCAAGAATCTCAACCTCCTCAACACTCAGGGGCTCACCATACCTACGTATAACAGCAGAATATGACTGGGCAGTCATATGCCGAAAAAAAGGCATAACATATTTAAACTTTCTACACAGCTTCACACTCCTCAAAGCCCGAATAACGCACACCAACAAGACACAACAATCAATAATTATCTAATACCACACTAGCCGCGGACCAACTTGACGAAACATTTAAGCAAACCTACGCACCAACCAAATCAACAAAAGAAAAATAAAATAAGTAAAACACGTTACCGTAGAGCGGGTTGCGGCGGTGCCCTAGCCCGGTAGGGGGGTGGCCTGCTAAGCCACTGGGCTGATGAAGCCCGCGCGGGTTCAAATCCCGCCCGCCGCGATACTCCTTTACGTAATAGTTAAACCAGCCCCTCGAACTCAATCAATCCATCCGTGAAGATGCCGGTCCAGCAGCATCCCACCGCCTCAACTGTCATGAGGACTAGTCAGCGGTATGAGATCTTTTGGCGATGCCGTTCTCTGTCAAGCTACCTCACATGCCAAAAATGCTTATTAGTGCAGCTGGCCCTGAGGTACTGCTTTGGACACCATACGTCTTTTGGGCCACAGCCACATAGACGCGGTTTGGCTCTGGACCAAGGACGAGACACTGAGGGTCTGTGTGGATACATTCAGTAATGTCTTGGATCTAATGGATAAGTATCCTGGCTTGATTTTCTGCCAGAGCACTGCCCAATACTATGAGTGGATTGAGAAAAATCGTCCAGACCTTTTTGAGAGGATAAGGGCTAGAATTAGAGAGGGGAGGTGGGAGGTAGTTGGCGGCTCATGGGTCGAGTTTGACTGTAACCTACCCTCCGGCGAGTCTCTCGTCAGGCAGATGCTCTATGGCAAGAGATACTTTATGGAGAAGTTCGGAGTCGATGTCGACATCGCCTGGCTTCCAGACTCCTTTGGATACTCCTGGACTCTTCCACAGATACTCGCTAAGTCAGGAATCAAGTATTTTCTGACACAGAAGCTGCGCTGGAACGACACTACAGTCTTCCCATACAACGTCTTCTGGTGGCAGTCCCCCGATGGCTCCAAGGTCCTGTCACACCAGACTCTCGGAAGCTACAGCGAGTCCCTAGAGAACGTGGAGGAGTTGATGCGCCAGCTCCTTATGCTGAGGCTCAGACACGGTCTAACGGACCTGCTCGTTTTGTTCGGTTACGGGGACCATGGCGGCGGCCTTTCAGAACAGCATGTCGAGAGAGCGCTCCGCTTGATAAAAGAATATAGCAGCGGGGAAAGGGTTGTGAAGTTCTCAAGGGCCTCTGAATATTTTAGTCAGCTCGAGAAGCACGCCAAGTCCAGGGACATACCGGTGATTAACGACGAGCTGTACCTGCAGTTCCACAGGGGCACATACATCACGCAGGCCGAGATCAAGAAGTGGAATAGGAAGGTAGAGGCTCTCGCCGAGAACGCTGAGAAGCTCGCTACAATCGCAGAGAGTTTAGGAGCCAAGTATCCGCTCCTCCCGCTGAGAGAGGCCTGGAAGACGATACTCTTCTACCATTTCCACGACGCGATATGCGGAAGCTCCATCAAAGAGGTATACGAGGAGGCGGAGGAAGACTACGAAAAAGCAGCCGCGGCCCTCTACAAGATAATAGAGGACTCGCTCACAGCGATAGCGAAGCACGTCAACACAGCCGGCGAAGGGACATCGTTATTGATATTCAACACACAGTCTTGGACGAGAAGAGGCATAGTGTCTCTAGACGTAAGCGGCCTCGGAGAAAGAGTCTTTAGCGTCTCTGACCAGCATGGAGAGGCCGTACCCTCTCAGCTCGTCAACGACGGAGGCAAGAGAAGGCTAATATTCATCGCTGACGGCGTACCTCCCATAGGCTTTAAAGAGTACCGCTTGACAACTACAAAGACCCAGCAGCCCAGCCCGTCAGGCTTATCGATAGCCGAGACCCATGAAAGGATCAGACTGGAAAACGAGTATCTCTCGGCGGAGATCGACAAGAACTCGGGCCTCCTAGTGGGCCTCGAGCACAAGCCTACGGGGTGGAGCGTGATTAGGCGCGGAGAAGCCGTGGCTATACACATATTCGAGGACAAGCCCTCATCTGCGAGGAAAGCGATCGAAGGAGGGTTCGAGGCCGTCTTATTCGATGCATGGGAGATCTACATATTCGACCAGCCTGATGGTGTGAAGTCTTTCAGGCTCGACAAGCCTGTAAGCGTAGAGGTTGTCGAGAAAGGGCCGGTCAGGTCTGCCGTCGCCTCTAGATATAGGTTCAGCCAAGAGGGCCGGCAAGACACAGAGATCACGGTCAGGACTGTTCTCTACTCCGCCATCCCCATCCTATATCTAGAGGTCGAGATGGACTGGAGGGCTCAGCACAAGCTTGCCAAGCTCTCCATACCCACAAGCATCGAGAGCGAACACATCTGCTACGAAATACCCTACGGCCACATCTATAGGAGGACACCCTACTCCAAGAACTCGACGACCTCCGAGAGAGGAAAGCACGAAGTCCCAGGACAGAGATGGGCCGACATCACGTCAGAGGAGCAGAGAGTTGGATTGAGCGTATTTAACGACTGCAAATACGGCTTCGACGCCACTCTAAACGAGGTCAGGGTAACGCTCATCAGGAGCCCCAGCTATCCACCCAGATGGCCGGCCAGCGGGATTGAAAGATGGCTCGCCGAGGGCGAGCCCACAGACCAAGGAAGACACGTGGCCACGATAGGGCTCTACCCACATGCAGGCGACTGGAGGGACGCCCAGACCGTGAGACTGGCGATAGAATTCAACAACCCGCTCATAGCAAAGCTAGAAGAGGCGCACGCCGGCCCGATCCCAAAAACCTACTCGTTTATCGCGGCGGATGGCGACGCGCCGATCACGGCGTTGAAGCTGGCCGAGGACGGAGACCACATCGTCCTCAGACTATACGAGCCCCACGGGAGAGGCGCCACAACCACCCTCAAACTCCAAGCCGAAGTAAAGGAGGCCGTGGAAGCCGACCTGTTGGAAAGACCCCTCAAGCCACTCACCATAAACAACGGTCAACTAAAACTAACGCTTAACCCCCACGAAATAAAGACAATACTACTAAGAAAATAAAACAATAGAAACATCGACATAGCAACCACACACGCCCGGGCCCGGCGGGACTCGAACCCGCGGCCTCCGGCTTAGAAGGCCGGCGCTCTATCCATGCTGAGCTACGGGCCCATCCTCCTAGCTACGTTCGTTATTTAATATTTCCTCACCATGTTATTTCTCGTGGTTCCCAAGCGCGTCAACACCAATAACCTCTCATCTCTTGAGGAATGTGTGAGGGATTATTTAGCGCTTAACTCCTCGCTGGTGGAGAGGAGGCAGCACTCCACTCTTTAACTATGGCGCAGACAGCCCTCTGGGTTGGGGAATGCAGCCCGCGAGCAAGTTTATGGCCTTACGCTGCTGAGGTGCGTTGAGTGAGTCGAGTTGTGTTTCGTGTCCTGAGTGAGACAGTATGAGAGCGTGAGAGCGGAGGCGTGCTTCCTCGACCATTATCCTCAGGGCTGAGGACCCGAACATCATGGATAAGGTCGTGGGCTATATGCTCCATCTAGGCTCGAGGGTTGAAGTATGCGTATTGATCATGCTTGAAAGCCCACGGTTAGTTGGTTTACCAAAAATATTTATAATAGGTCTACCTTAAAGGTAGACGGATATGGGTATGTCTGTCATCAGTGTAAAAGTCCATAAATCGATTAAGGAGAGGATGGAAAAATTTAGGGGTGTTGTCGACTGGCCGGAGGAGATTAGGAGAGCCATAGTTGCGAAGCTGGAGGAGCTGGAGAGAAAACAGGCTGTTGAGGAGGCTGTTAAGCTTCTCGAGAAAGTGAAGCCAGCTACCTTAGGTACGGCGGCAGAGCTGGTGAGGGAGGACCGTGATAGTCATTGATGCCTCGGCCCTCACTAAATTCTTGTTAAGAGAACCAGGCTGGCAAGATGTTGGGGAGGCGCTTAAGGAGGGAGCATTCTCAGTCGATATGGTCATCAAAGAGACATGCAATGCCGTGCTGAAGAGGTATAGGCGCGGCGAGATGAGTCTTGAGGAGGTTGACTCGATCTTAATGGCATTAAAGACTCTCCGCGGAGCCGCTTTGAAGGTCGAGAACGAGGCCACATACATCGACGAGACAGTTAGATTCGCACTCGAGAAAGGAACAACAGTCTACGACGCACTGTATATTGTCTACTCTAAGGCCAAGAACTCCACTCTTCTGACAGCTGATAGCGCTCAGGCCAAGACAGCGTCAAACGAGGGCGTAAAAGTAAGGTATGTTGAATAACTCTGCCGGATTGAAGACGCTGCGCTTCGGCATACAGCCGAACGATATCCGAATATAATGTACGGAATGTTTTCTATGCACCCTCACCGAACCACATAAGATAACACTATATCAAGCTAGGATTTTACTCAAATCAAACATATTACTGAGAGCAATATTATAATTACATGTTTTCTGGTCGATCAAAAACTTTATAAACACTGTATTGCTCCGAATCCGTTTATAGGTCGGCCCTTATCTTCTCTCCATTTATAGTTGTGGTTTGCGGATGTTCTTCTGATAGAGTCATCTTAAATTTCTCCTCAGGTGGATTTTCAACTTTTCAAGCGAAATTGGATAGCCATCTTCTCTTTCCAGGCAATCGGAGGAAACTTGAGGCTGTAATTGTTTAAAGTGTAACTAGTATCGGTCTTATAATATCGATCTTAATATTTAAGTTGTGGAGACTTATTTTTGTGAAGTTATCATTAGTGGTAGTTTTATTCTCCTTGTTGGATTGGTTTCAGGCCTCGCTATAGGCCCGTTCATGAATATTTACACTGCGACTGTTGCTGTTTTTGGTGAGTCCAAGACTGTGGAGACCTGCATAACTTTGGAGAGGACTGTCACCTTGACTAAATCTACGACGGTTTTTAGTAGGGGGAACTACCAAGAGTACGGTGACCTCAACCATCACTAAGACCGTCTATAAGACTACCTAAGGTATTGATGCTTCATGCCTAGTCTTTAAGACTAGTAGAGATGTCTACAAGATATCTGAGAACGTCGTCCTAGTTTTTGAGAATAATTGTGATTATACTCTCGTACTGCGTAACCCTAGTCCGTGGCTAATAACGGATGCCGGCGATAAGATAGTTTACTCTCCAGTAGTAGTGCAGGTCATCAAGTATGTTGGACCTGGAGGCACGTTCGGTTGGATCTGGGGCCAGAAAGATAATGGAGGAGAACAGGCTTCGGCTGGAAAATACTATGCAAAACTATTTTCTATAGGTGCAGGTATACTTGTTGCCGAGTTTCATATTATTGGAGAATAGTACAACGTGGTCTTCCATGACTGGATATGCTTTAGGTGGTTGGGGCGGGAATTCTGTATTTAACGGCGTCAGAGTGGTTTGGCTGTTAACGCTCATAAAGCTGGTCCTTCCCTAGAGGTTGCTTAGAGGCTCCATTTAGGGGGGTGGGCGGTTTAGTTCTGAAAGATTTTTGTTTTCGTCCAGCATATGTTTTCGTGGTTTGAGTGGCAGTGTAGCACCGTATGTATTTGAGAAGAAGAGGGTTGAGCAAGGGGCTCCGGTCATTGAGGGTCTTCCTGAGGTTGGGCTGGTGGGTACTATTACTGCGGCTTATATCGCCTCGTCCTTGGGGGGTGATGCCGTGGGGTATATCGAAATACCTGACCTCCCGCCGATAGTGACGGTCTTGGAGTCCAGAATTCTGGAGCCCTGTAGGCTGTATAGTGTCTCTGTCGAGCAGCGTAAATTACTCCTTCTCTACTCTGATGTGCCTGTTCCTCCGAGGAGTATGTGGAGTATCGCAAATTCCGTCACCGAGATAGCCTCAACGATTAAGTCGCCGGTAATCTCGGTGGGGGGCATCCCCGAGCCTGATAGGCTTGATATTGAGAAGCCCAAGGTCTATGTCCTCTCGAACGATGAGGAGTTAGTGAGGATGGCGTTAGCCACAGATTATGTCCAGAGGTTTGAGAATGGCTATCTCACAGGTGTCAAAGCCGCGATTCTCAAGAGCGCTGCTAAGAGGGATGTGAGGGTGCTTCTGGCCTTAGTTCAGAGCCACATGAATTACCCTGACCCAGGTGCGGCGGCTGAGGTGGTGACATTCCTCAACAAGCTGCTGGGCATGAGCATCCCCGTTGCACCCCTCTTGGAGCAGGCGGAGCAGCTGAAGATGCAGATGAGGGACCTAATGCGTAGGACAAGCACAAACCTCTCGAAGATGCCAATCGGCCTCCAGCTCGAGTCTCCCCCCGGCTACATCAAGTGATGTTATATGTACCGGCGTAGGAGGAGCTTATTCGATGTGGTGAGGGAGATGGAGGAGGCGTTTGAGGAGGAGGTGGAGAACATGCTGACTCACCTCAAGGAGCTGGAGCTCTCGAGCCGCTGTCTTGAGCCCTTCTATGAGCTCTTCGAGAAGCCTGAGGAGTATATCTTGAGGATGGATATCCCTGGGGCTGATAGGGATAAGATCGAGGTTAGGGGGAGGGGCAGGATTATTAGCATATATGCCCCGTGCAACTATTCCGTCCCCTACAGGGATGGCGTGAGAACATGTGCTACGTGTTATAGGCTCGAGGTTGAGCTGCCCGCAGACGCCTCATGGGAGGGTGCGAGACAGAGGTACAAGGAGGGAGTATTAGAGATTAGAATACCTAGGAGTGTCAAGGAGTACAGGATAAAGATAGAGTAGGCTGGGGCGTTATACTTCCTCATGTCCGAGTGTGGCTAGGGCGGCCGCTATTGCGCCGTTCTCGGCATCTTGAAGGTCGTTAGCGCCCGCGATTATTATTACATCTCCCTCCGCCGGTCTTATCTCTTCGATTATCTTGCCGGCGAAGTCAGGGTACTCGCCCGACACATCGCTTAAATTGGGCATAAGCAGCCTGCCATCTTGATAGACAAGTGTGATTGCGGCAGACGCACCGGCCCTAATGGCCGCGTCGCGCTGCTCTAGGCCCATCTTCACGAGACCTGCCGCGCCCTTAACAGTAATCCACACACTGTAGGAGTATGGCCATGTGTCTTTGATGTTGAGGCGGTGCGGCCTACTCATCCTCGTCATCAACTCCTTATAGAGGGTCTGCGCGGAGTCTGTGAGGAAGCATCCAGATCTTTTCGTCTCTACGAGCCCCTGCGACTTGAGCCTCGAGAGGAGCGTCCTAGCCACGCCCTCTCCCAGCCCCAGCGTTGCCGCCAGCCTCTTCCTCCCAATCCCCGGGTTCTCCGCGATAAGATAGATGGCTCTCACGATATGAACAAGGCTGAACGTGGGCAAGGGCCCTGGATGACCTTGGCCCGACGCCCTTCTAATCACCTCTAATACCCTCAACTGCCACTCCAAGAATCGGTGCACGCCCGGGATAAATATTATTGGTGGATTAACTATATCGCATCCTCTTAGCATGTTATCATCTGTAGTTGCCGGGCGGAGGGAGCGGTGGAGGACTGGGTGAGGAGTGGGGGGATGTTGTAAAAGCTATCGAGGCGCTGGGACCCGAGTATCCGTCTGTTAACCGCGTCATCTCTCTGGGCTTGGACCGACTGGTTAGGATGCTTGGGATAGGGCTCTCAGGCGTGAGCGGCGGCATGATACTTGATGCTGGTGCAGGTGATGGCTCTCTCTCGATGCTTATTCAGGAGAGGCTGGGTGGGCGGAGATGCTTCATAGCGATGCTTGACCCCTCTGAGAAGATGCTGAGACTGGCTAAGGGGAGGGTTAGGCGGCTGGGCTCGGATGCGGTGGTCGGCTTGCTGGAGTATGCCCCCTTCCGCAACTCTTCATTCCACTCGGCCTTCATGGCCTTTGCGCTTAGGGATGTATATAGCCTAACGGAGTCGGTTAACCGTCTCGCCTCCACGCTGAGGCAGGGCGCTGTCTTCATCGTCATAGACTTGGCAAAGCCCGACAGCCCCTTTAAACGAGAAGTGCTGAAACTCTACTGGCGCATAATAGCTCCACTCTTAACCGCCATGTTCCTCCTCAAGGGTTGGAGGGAGATCAGCAAGATCTACTCCACTTATCTTCTACTACCAACAGAGCACGAGCTCGTCCAGAAGCTCAACCGGCACTTCAGGCTCACGAAGATAAAGAGGATGTTCTTCGGCGGCGCTCACATTTTAGTCCTCCAGAGGCTTGACACCCAAGTTTGCGTGAAAAGGGATATAGCTGACAGAAGAGAATAGGTGCACGGCTGTAGTGTCTTGAAGGATACGGCTGAGGTTCTGCGAGAGCTGGGCTACGAGTTCTACACACTAGTTGATGAGATTGTAAAGCCCGAGTTGACGGACATCACCTTCTCACAGCTTGTCCCGGGCCTCCGCTCCGCCGGGCTCGAGATCGCCGACAAGAGGCTTTACAAGCATCAGCTAGAGGCCTACAACATTCTGGCAGCAGGTAAGAACCTTATACTTCGCTCTGGGACAGGATCGGGGAAGACGGAGGCGTGGTTCGCTTACGCGGCTAGGTATGGCGCGAATGTCCTGGCGGTTTACCCCACCCTCGCGCTCTCAAACGACCAGGTCAACCGTCTGAACAGATACTGTGAGGCTCTCGGGTTGAAGGCCTCTATCATAGATGCGCCGACGAGAACTAGGCTGGCCTCGAGCATAGGGATGAGGGGCTTGAGGAGAGACCTGGCGTCCTCCAACCTCGTAGTCACGAACCCGGCCTATCTGCTCTCAGAGGTGAAGAAGTTTGGGAGCGACAGGCCCCCGCTGTTGAGAGAGTTCCTCTCGAGACTCGACCTCCTCGTCCTCGATGACATCGACTTCTACTCCCCCCGGAGCCTCGCGATTCTCCTAGCCATCTGCGAGATATTGAGGGAGAGGGTCTCAACTCGTCTAAGATTCGCGGTCTTGACGGCGATGCTTGAGAATCCCGAGGAGCTGGCAAGATACCTGAAAGAAGTCAACGGCGTCGAGACAGAGATAGTGGATGGCAGGCCCTTCCACCCCAAAAACACGTGCTACGTCGTCTTAGGGCGGGACCTACGCAACGTCTGGCAGAGGATAAGGGCGAGGAGGGAGGAGATTCTCCGCCTTGGAGCGGGGAGGGATGTCGCAGAGGCCCTCGAGAGCTACGACGTTTTCGTCAAAAATGTTTACAAGGTCGTGGAGGCGGCCATTGCGTCTGGACTCGACCCGGCCGGGCTTAACCTCCATCCAGACCCATCCGACTTGCTGGCGAGATACGCAAAAGACGACGGCGTGACGATAGCATTCACCCAGAGCATTGCTAGGGCGGAGGAGCTGAGGAGGCGGGTGGCCGAGATTGTTGGCGGAGAGACAGTAGCCGCGCACCATCACCTGATAGACAAGGAGACTAGGCGCCTTGTGGAGGAGAAGGCCCGCACCGGCGGACTGAAGCTTCTCATATCCCCCCGCACCCTCTCTCAAGGGATAGATATCGGGAATGTGGTTAGGATTGTCCACATCGGCCTACCCGACAGTCTCAGGGAGTTTCTCCAGAAGGAGGGTAGGAAGGGGAGAAGGGAGGAGGTGGAATTTACCGAGTCTGTAATTGTCCCGAGCTCGTCCTGGGACTACAACCTCCTTAAGAGGGGCACAGACGCGCTGGTCAAGTGGCTTTCTCTCGGGCGCGAACACGTAGTAATCAACCCCCAGAACAAATACATCACACTCACCAAGGCGCTGTTTAAGGCGACAAGGCCCGGCGGCGTCCGAGACCTGACCCCCGAAGAGTCTAAGCTACTAGAAAGCCTCGGCATGCTTCGCGACTACTCTTTGACCCCTATCGGCAAGCGCGCATGGATTAAGCTTAACTTCTACGAGTTCGCGCCCAGCCTAGGAGTTAAGAGGATTAGGCGTAGGAGGGACGGCTCTGAGAGCTACCTCGAAGATATAGCGCACGTCGATTTAGTCGAGAGATTCCAGATCGGGTGCATCGACTACAGCTCGGACGGCATGGTGACCAGGCATTTTAGGAGCCCGGAGGCCGGAAGGCTAGTCACCTCGATAATCGTTGAGGACATCTCGGAGCATGTCTTGAGGAGGTATGAGTCTCTCGCGTTGGCGCTCGAGGAGTATGAGGCTGTCAAGAGGAGATGGGGGGAGGCTTCCTCAGTAGCCTCGGACTATTATGCGGGTAGACTACACACCGAGGTTGACTGCCTCGTGAAGCCGCCTGAGGGCTTCGGACTCTACGTCAAGCTACCCAACCACATCAACTGGATACTAAGGAGCACTAAGCTGGATGTTTACGTGGTGAATGGTCGGACTATAGTAACGCCCAAACGCAGGGTCATTCCGGTCCCCACACCCACCGACGGAGCCTATACAGACTACACGTATGGCACGCTAGTTGAGGCAGACCCGACAGACGACCCATCAATGCTCAGGCTGGGGATGGCCCTCACAGAGATAGTGATGAGGAGGAGGCTCGGAATACCGTTTGAGACGATAAAATACGACGTCATAGTGGTGGGTGATAGGAAGTTTGTCTCGATACATGAGCCGGAGGCTGCTGGCCTCTTAGAGCGTCTCGACTGGCTGGGACTCAGGCGGATTGTCGAGGAGTATGTCCCAGACGAGCTTGACGAGTGTCTCTTAGAGGCCATCAACGAGATGGCCTACGCGGCCCTGATGAGCAGGGGGTTCGACTGGTCCCCGGCTAAGCACTACGCCGCGAAGATCTTGGACAGGCTTGTCTTGAGGGACAGGCTGAGGCTCCAGCTCCCAATGGGTGAGGTCTCAGTGCCCAGGCCGAGCAAGGCCCTAAAACTATGCGCTGTCTCCGGGAACTACTTCGCACTAGACGATAGGGCATCATTCCTAGTCTACTGCATCGGCGTTTTTGATGGCGAGTCGGTAAAGGGCTCGGCAGGCCTCAAGACCCCCGAGGGCCCAGACAACTCTTACATAGAGGCCTCGTCTATAATCTCAGGCCTCCTAGACGCCGGCTTCAAGATAATCCTATATGACTCGCAGGAGTTCCTCAGGCTGCTTGACAATCTAGGCATGCGCTCTCTCAAAGCCAAGCTGATGGGGGCAACAGCGCTTGGGCTTGTCGATGATGTCTCAGATAGCTCGGCGAAGATAGTGGGTGAAAGGCTCCCCCTACTCGAGGCCTGCAGAGCCTTCGGGCTTGAGAGGAGCACCCAGCCTATCGAGGTTGCGGCGAGAGCCTCGAGGACTGATGCGAAGCCCTCCAACCCCTATTGGCTGAGGGAGGCGCTTGAGAAGATTGGGCCTGAGGTAGAGCGGGTAACAGCCGAAGACCTCAGATCTATCTACATGCTTAGGCTGGTTCTCGAGGAGCTTCAAAAGAGCCTCAAGAGGATTCAGGCTTCTGGAGACTCAGACCGGAGAGAGCCGACATGACGCTGGCTATGTAGCTATCAACTCTCTCATAGGGGATGCCGGAGCGCTTCAGCTCCTCCTTAATATAGCGCTCAACAAGCCTATAGTTCTTGAAGAGCTCGTTTACGCTCCTCCACTTAACATCCTTGAGAGCCCTGCCTATCTCCTCATCATAGGGAAGCAGGCCCTTAACCATCATGAATGCGAGGATAGGGTAGCCAATGTAGTTCCTAAACCTTGTACCGTTGTCATCCGAGTCCGCAACACCCCTAGACACGTCTAGGAAGACCCTATAGGTCCTATCACCCTCAGAGGCCCTGACCTCCGCCTCCAACTCGCCTAAGACGCGAACCCTCTCCCCAGCTACTGCGCCCACAGCCTCAAGAACCTTCACACGCGGTGGACTGGAAAGCAGCATCACAACCACACCCCACAAGCTCCTAAAAAATCTTAGACTACACTATGGCCTACAGGCGGAGGCTAAATCTATATCCACCGACCAGGGGTCTAAGCCATGTATGTATAGAGGTGCAGGCAGTCCACCTCGCTTCAGCCATAAGGACATGTTCAACTTCTGCCGAAATTGCTTCATCAGGGTTGGGGTCCCTGAGTCTGAGGCGGAGCTTGTCTCAGATCATCTTGTCTCTGCGAGCCTCAGGGGTGTGGACTCGCATGGGGTTATCAGGGTACCATACTATGTCGAAGGGGTGGAGAGGGGGTTTCTCAGGCCTGGAAGTGTGGTCCGGGTGCTGCGGGAGGGGCCGAGCTGGGGCCTGATAGACTGCGGCATGGGTCTGGGGATTGTTGGGGCTGCGAGGGCCTCGGCGATGGTTGTGGAGAAGTCTCTCAGCTCAGGTGTGGCTGTCATCGGTGCGGTGAATCTTGGGCATGTGGGCATGCTGGCCTATTATACGCAGATGCTCGCTGAGAAGGGGCTGATAGGCATAGCCATGGTGAATGGCGTGGCTGAGATGGCTCCGTGGGGAGGAAGGGGGAAGGTCTTCGGCACTAATCCGGTAAGCATGGGGATACCTAGGAGGGATGCGCCGCCCATACTCATAGACATGGCCACGTCTGCCGTCGCCAAGTTTAAAATCCATCTAGCGGCTGCTAGGGGTGAGCTGCTGCCGGAGGGCGCCGCCCTTGACGCTGAGGGGAGGCCGACTAGGGACCCTGCCGCGGCGCTTAAGGGATGCCTACTACCGTTCGGGGGCTATAAGGGGTACGCCCTAGCTCTGTTCATAGAGCTGATGGCCTCCTCGCTCATCGGCGCGCCCAAAAGCGTAGATGTCAAAGACCACCCCTCGCAGCAGGGAGGATTCCTCGCGGCGGCTGTAAACCCGGAAATTTTTGGCGATAGAGGCCAGTTTCTGATGAGGGTTGAGGAGACTATTAAGGCGGTGAAGTCTGTGAAGCCTATAAGCGGCGTGGAGGAGGTACTTCTACCAGGTGAACTTGAGGAAAGAATCTATAAGGAGAGGCTGGCGAAGGGTGTGCCGCTCGACGAGGGCATCGTCAAGAGGTTGAGGGAGCTGGGGGCGCTTCTTGGAGTTCCTTTCCCTGAGCCGCTAGCTTAGGCCTCCTCTACGAAGTCAGAGATCTTCGGCAGTTGTAGAGGCATCCCTTTCCTCTTTCTTATATCCATCACGACCTTCTCCTTAATCGACTCGGGGACGGCCTTCCATGCGTAGAACTCGGTCCCCCAAAAGGCCTTGCCCATCGTGCCGCCTCTCATAAGCTCCGCCAAGTCTGACGCCTCAGCAGCAGGGATCTCGCCGGAGACTACAGATATGTATTCTGATTGGCTGACATCGATTATCCTTCCTCTCTTGGAGCTGATGATTGATGTGACTGCTCCGATGAAATCGGGCGGCACCTTAACCTCAATCTTCAGGATTGGCTCGAGGAGCACGGGGTCTGCCGAGAGCATGCTTGCATAGAGAGATCGCCACGTCGCTGGTGCGATTTGGGCGTAGCCCCTGTGTACAGGGTCCTCGTGAAGGTCGACGTTCACCAGGACAGCCTTGACTCCTCTGACCCTCTCTCCTGCCAGCGGCCCTTCTTGGATAACCCTCTGGAAGCCTCCGATTATCATCATCTTGCTCTCGTGTAGGTACTGAGCACCCTTCGTCATGTCAACCAGTATGTTGCCACCCGAGTCAATCATCCATACACTCCTAGCCTCGTCGGCGTCCCAGCCATAGTCCCTAAGAATCTTAGCGACTTGCTTTCTATCCAACTCGTCGAACAGCTCACCTTTCCTTATAAGCTCCACTACTTGGTCGTCGAGCTTTTCCACGTAGAAGTAGATCCTGTTATGGCGGTTAGGCGACTTCCCCTCGAAGACCTTACCCCTCTGGTTCACGGATTCGCGGTAGAGTATTATTGGGTTGCCTGCCACAACCTCGAGGCCTGCCTTCTGAATCCATGTCAGAGCGATCTCCAAGTGAAGCGTACCCATGCCGCTGATTAGGTACTCGCCGGTCTCGGGGCGGACAACAGTGACAAGCGTCGGATCCTCTATGGTTAGCTTGTTCAGGAAGTCTATGAGCTTGGGTAGGTCCTTGCTGTGTTTGGGCTCGATAGCCACTGTCACGACCGGCTCGGAGACATATCTCAGAGTCTCGAAAGGCACAGTCTCGACGCCCGCGAGAGTATCACCCGCCCTTGCCTCCTCTATTCCTAGGAGGGCTGGGATGTTGCCTGCTGGGAGAGTGTTTACGATCTCTCTGCTCGGACCCATGTAGACCGCGACTTGTTGGACCCTCGCCTCGATGTTTCTCCCTACAACTAGGAGTGGGTCTCCGTCTGTGACTGTGCCGCTGAAGAGCCTGCCTGTAACGACGACTCCGGCCGCGGGGTCCACCTTCACGTCTGTGACAGCCATGACGGGTATGCCCTTCTCATCGCACTCCAGCATGTCTTGACCCACCTCGGACTCGATCGGGCCCCTCCAGATCTTTGGAATCCTATACTTCTGGGCTACGTGTGGTGCTGGATGGTGCGTGATGACCATCTCTAATACTGCCTCGTGGAGGGGGAAGTTCTCTCTGAGCCAGTCTATGTTTGAGTCTGCGAAGGCCTTTAAGACGTCGCTGAATTTCAGGCCCTTCTTCTGGGCCTGGGGGACGGTGAAGCCCCACCTATCCTTCGCGGAGCCCAGCGCTATGCTGCCGTTCTGGAAGCTGACCTTCCACTGCTCCCTCATCCAGGGCTCACCATACATGTCTATCAGCCTGTTAACCTCCGTGGCTATGCGCGCAAGTGTCTCCTGGATCTTCTCTGGCGAGAGTTTAAGCTCCTTGATCAGCCTATCCACCTTGTTGATGTATAGGACGGGTCTGACTCGCTCGGAGAGCGCCTGCCTGACAACGGTCTCGGTCTGCGTCATAACGCCCTCGACGGAGTCCACCACGACCACGGCCCCATCGATAGCCCTCAAGGCCCTCGTAACCCTTCCACTAAAGTCCACGTGGCCGGGAGTGTCTATCATGTTTATGATGTAGGGTTTGTCGAGCTCGTAGTAGAGACTGACGTTGGCGGCCTTGATTGTCATCTGCCGCTGTTGCTCTTCCTCGAGATAGTCTAGTGCCAGGGCCCTCCCCGCGAGTGCCGGGCTGAGGAGGCCAGCCGCGGCCAGAAGACTGTCAGTCGTCGTTGTCTTGCCGTGGTCAACGTGCGCGATTATTCCGATGTTTCTGATGCTGTCCTTCTGCCTAAGTATCTCTAGCACCTCGCTGATCTTCTTTATTCTGCCCAACTTCGACTACGAGTCGGTCATCCGACATATTTAAGGTAAAGCCTCTTCGCACCCCCGGCCACGGGAACAGTATTATAGCGGTGAGCCGCTCCCTATCTCTCGGAATTGTCTCAGGACCTGAGGGTCAGGTTGGCGAGGGAGGACGATAAAGAGCGGATAATCGATCTGATGGTGAGGGCTAAAAGGCTGAACGAGGAGTTCGACCCTCTCCTTTCCCTGTCAGGGAACATTGTGGACACGGTGGAGAGTTACGTGGATGAGTCTCTGAAGTCTCCTAACTCAATGCTGATGGTGGTGGAGCTGGAGGGTAAGCTTGTCGGGGTGTTAAAGGCGGATATTGTTGACCGGGTGTTCTACGAGCCGAGGCTTGAAGGAGTCATTAGAGAACTGTATATCCTCCCAGAGTTTAGGAGGAAGGGTGTGGCGAAGACATTGGTCTCCCAAGCCTCGAAGGCTCTGCGTGAAAGAGGCGCAGGCCTCATAACGGCTGAGTTCCCTTCCCACCACAAAATCGCGGTGGACTTCTATACAAAGATGGGGTTCAGGCCGATCTTCAGCAAATACGCTATTGAGATTGACAAGACGCTGGAGGAGTGAATTCTTGCACTCTATGCAGCCGCTATGAGCGCTGTTGACTGTCAGGGTCTCAGGAAGGTTTTTAGGGCAAGTGTCAGGCGCGGCGTGCTGAGCCGCGAGAACTCCGAGATACTTGCACTCGACGGCGTAAGCCTCAAAGTTGAGCGTGGAGTTATCTTCAGCCTCGTAGGCCCCAACGGCGCGGGCAAGACGACCCTGATCAAGATACTGTCGACGCTTCTCATACCTGACGGCGGTAGCGCCTTTGTCGAGGGGTATGACGTTGTTAAGCAGGCCTCCAAGGTTAGGAGCATAATAGGCCTCGTCCTCGCTCCCGACAAGGGCTTCTACTCCCGACTCTCAGGCCTAGAGAACCTAATCTATTATGGTAGGCTCTACGGTCTCAGTAAGAGTGAGGCAACTAGGCGTGCCAAGGAGCTTCTGGATCTGACGGGTCTCGGAGAGGATGGCTTGAGGCTTTATGAAGAGTATAGCCTCGGTATGCGGGCCAAGCTGAGCATAGCTAAAGCCCTCATCAACGAGCCGGAGATAATATTTCTCGACGAGCCCACAATAGGCATCGACCCTCTCTCCGCCCGGAGAATTAGGCAGCTCATCAAAGACCTAGCCACGGGGGGCCGAACAATTCTCATGACAAGCCACAACATGTGGGAGGTTGAGAGTTTAAGCAACCGGGTGGCCATCATCAATAATGGTAGAATTGTGGCTGAGGGGTCGCCTCAAGAACTGAAGGAGAGGCTTCAGCTAACCTACAGGATAGAGGTGGAGATAATGTGGGCTGAGGCTCCGGACATGGATTTACCGGTCGCGATCGGCGAGAGGGGCTATCCTGTAGTCTCTTTGACGACTAACAGGCCGAGCGAAGACCTAGTCAAGTTGATTGACGAGATCAGGAGCCGAGGGTATAGCATTGGGACTGTGAGGGTGCAGGAGCCCAGCCTAGAGGAGGTCTTGACGCGGGTGCTTTCTGGTTGAGAAGCCTCAACCAGCTGTCGGGGATAGTTGAGGCTGAGTTTAAGGTCTTGAGGAGAGAGGCGGGGATCTTTCTACTCATAATGTCTATGCCCTTTATGTTCTCTCTCCTCTCCTATGGTGTGGGGATAGCGCTTACAGGTGGCCAGGCTCCCCCTACCTTATGGTTTTATCAGCTAATAGGCTTCACAGTGCTGGTCATGGCTCAAGTGATGAGCAGCTCCTCTGCCTGGTATTTTAGGCGGGGAATGATGACCGGGCGGCTTGAATACCTGCTTGCATCTCCCGTCAGCCCTCTCGTGGCCGTCTTCTCCTCAGCACTCGCAAACATGGCATTCAACATCGCTTATTTCATACTAGTGGCCTCGATAGGTGTCGCGCTAGTTTTCGGGGCGCAATATCTTCTAAACGTCCTCGCAGTCATATTATTTCTAGGACTGGCCCTCATACCCGTTGTGGGCTTTAACCTGATAGTCGGCGTCGTAACAATCATATTCAGGGAGCCTGAGCCTGTCTCGAAC
>JAUQPZ010000040.1 GCA_030550155.1 Thermoproteota archaeon | reverse complement strand
AGGACATTTCAGGGAGGCCGCGGGTTATCTCTGCCTCGAACAACCCCTCGGTAGAGATGCGGCTGTTGTCTTCTTTAACATGGCTGACCTCGATAGCGTCTTGAGGGTATTGGGTGGGAGGGGATATAGGGCTGTCCAGCTTGAGGGAGGCATCAGGCTGGGAAGACTCTACCTCTCGTCATACGCTTTGGGCCTGGGAGCTACGGGACTCACGTTCTACGATGATGACTGCGTTGAATTCTTCTCGCCGAGCTCAGAGGGCCTAGAGATGATAACCGTCGTGGCTATAGGTCATCCAGACTACTCAGCCAAGCCGGGAAAGATATTCACCAGAGCCTTAACGCATCCGGCAAAAGCGTTCTAGGCCCTCGCTCACTAACACCTAAATCCGACGCCGCCGAGAAGATATAATCAGGATGCCATCCCACGTCGGCTCGAAGCCCTGCAGCGTTTGCGGAGACGCCGCGGTCTACAGACAGGTCTACTCTGGAGTCTCCTTCTGCTCCGCCTGCTTCAAGGAGAGTATCGAGAGGAGGGTGAGGAAAACGATCTCGAAGTATGGGCTTCTGAGGGAGGATGATAGGATACTTGTCGCCGTCTCAGGTGGTAAAGATAGCCTCTCTCTTCTGAAGGTTCTCGCGAAGATTGAGAGGGCTTTTCCACGGTCAAGCCTTGTCGCCGTGTCAATCGATGAGGGGATAGCGGGCTACAGGGACGAGGCTCTCCAGCTCGCCTCCGAGCTCTGTAGGAGATTCGGCGTTGAGCATAGGGTCTATTCATTCGAGGAGCTATTCGGCTCCAGTCTAGACCGCCTTGTGAGAGGCGGAGAGCTTAATCGGCTAGGGCTCGGCGCATGCACTCTTTGCGGAGTTTGGAGGAGGAAGGCGATCAGCATGGCCGCCCGAGAATTAAGCGCGACCGTGGTGGCCACAGCCCACACTTTAGACGATATCGTGCAGACATATTTCATGGATATATTGCGGGGAAGCTTCCCTCGCGCACCGATAGGCCTGAGACGGGAAGGTGAGGGGATAATACCCAGAGTCGCACCATTCAGACAGATACCGGAAGAGGAGGTAGTGCTCTACGCCTATCTGAGCAAGATCCCGTTCCAAGAGACCCCCTGCCCGAACGCCGAGAACTCTCAGCGCGACATGGTGAGAAACTTCCTCGCAAAGTTTGAGGCGAAGTATGCCGGATCCCTCTTCGCCGCTCTGAAAACCATAGAGTCCAACATCAGGCCCCTTGAGGGGGCTCTAAAAGCATGCCAGTTCTGTGGGGAGCCCACAAGCAGGGATGTATGCAGAGCTTGCGAGCTCGAGATAGCTGTCTCCCGCAAGATAACTGTAGGAAGGGAGCTACTCAGACCTTACATTGGAGTAGATGACATATAGCGCATATATCGCTAATCCAATCAGGAACAGCATATACGCGTTAGAGTAGAGCATATCGAAGAATTGGCTCGGAGTCAAATTCGCACCTCCCTATTAGACGACAAGGGCGCATCACAATATTAAGCCTTGCCCCTCCCCCGGCCAAGTTCGCCTGCCTCCTTAAAGTGGAGGTCGAGCCCCACACTATGCTGCAGCCCTAGAGATCAGCTTCACCTCCTCGTGCAACTGTTTGAGCACAGCCATGTAGTCTACCTCGCCCGCCTCAACCTTCTCCATCAGTTCCTCCAATCTCTTCGTTAACTCCTCGGAGACAAGCCACCCAAAGTTGTTTAAGAGATATTCATAGACCATCCTCCCCCGCCTCGTTGCTAGGATTCTTCCACCGTTGTTGAAGATGTATCCCCGCTTATACAGGACGCTCAGGATTCTAGCGTAGGTGCTGGGACGACCGATCCCCCTCTCCCGCATCGCGGCTACCAGGTCCCCCTCACGGAAAAGCGGGGCCGCCTGAACCTTGCGAACATCAATCTTGGCGACGCTGTGCACTCCCGCGTTCAAGGGCTTCGTGACTCTGATTGTCTGTAAGACGTTAAGGAACCCGGGCTCCACGACATCTACTATTCTCTCGAGCGTATACTCAGAGCCCAATATCTTCACCGTGTAGACCTTCTTCGTTATGACGGCCTCTCTCATCTGGCTCGCGATGAGGCGTCTGAAGATTAGGTCGTATAGGGCCAGGTCCCTGCTCTCCAGCCTGGTGGGTATGCGCAGTATCCCTGACTGTATGTAGAGTTCGAGCTGCCTCCTGTTAAGCGGCTTCGTAGGTCTAATGCATTCGTGGGCACCGGGTGAGCCGTGATGTCGGGGCGTAAAGGTTCCGGGGTGGTTCTCCTCGATATAACTCTTAGCAACGGATATTCCGGTTGAGGAGACATAGGTTGAGCCGGTCCTGTGGTATGTTATGAGGCCTGACTCGAAAAGCCTCTGAGCCACCTGCATGACTTCTGAAGCATTCATCCTCAAAATTATCGAGGCGTCCCTGAGTAAGGAATCGGTGGAGTAGGGCTGGGGGGGCGGCACAACTGTCTCCGAGGCTCCAGACTCCACAATCTCCACCCGGAGCGAGGCCTCATCGAAAAGTTGCTCAATCCTCTCGGTGTCGCCTGGGTCGAGGAGCTCTAATTCGGAGCCGTCGTCAAGCTGTAGGTAAAGAACGGTCCGACGCCTCTTCGCCTCCTCCATCCTCTGAATAACCCAGCCCAGGACAGGTGTTTGCACACGCCCCGCGGAGAGGCTCTTACTGCCAAAATACTCCCAGAGGCGGCGGCTGAGCTCGAATCCGACCCAGCGATCCTCGACCCTCCTAACAGTCTGAGACTCCACGAGCGGCCACGATATTCCGCGAGGAGACCTCAAGGCTTCGCGCAGCGCCCTTCTCGTAATTTCGTGGAACTCCAGCCTCTGAATGTTGCTATTAAATGGTTTGATGTTCACGTAGATGTCGTATCCGATTTTCTCTCCCTCTGAGTCAGGGTCAGTCGCTATAAAGACGTGGTCGAACTCCAGCGCAAGCTTGCGGAGAGACTCTAAGATGTACCGCTTATCCGTGAACTTGTAGGAGCCACAGTTTGGGCAGCTCTCTCCATCCGTGAATTGCTCCCCGCATTTCAGGCACCTCTTGATCGTTGTGTAAATCGGGGTATATTCGCCGTCGTTCACGATTATGCCGTGATACCCGAGACTTGTTGTAAGGTCAACAACGTGGCCTTGAGAAGCTGTGATGCATGCGACATACCCTTCTCCGACAGACTCGTAAACCGTGAGGCCGTTGATGTATCTCCTAGCTGGTCTGCCGAAGAAGTAGGCAAGCGTCCTAGCCTTGGTAGGTGACTCCACAACTATGAGAGACGACCTAAGAAGGTCGAGGGTTTCAGCCCTAGACTCATCGGCCTTAATCACTCTTAAGAGCACGCGGTCCCTATCACAGGACTCAAACTCCCGTTCTGCAAGCTCCAGAGAATATTCCTGGAAGGTTTCCTCATAAAGAGATTCAAGCCCGCGGGATATGCCCTTGAAGGCCTTCTCGTCGTCGATTAATAGTATTGAGACACCTCTCGTAATTCCTCCGGCGAACATTCTTGAAGAGCGGCCTGAGGCTTGAATGTATCCATCGACATCCGGTATAAGTATCGATAGCCCCTTCTCGTCGGCCCGTATCTTTAGGTCGAATTTCTCAGCTATCTTCCTCAGCTCTTCCTCACCTATGGATGTCTTGAGAAGCTGGTGCGCCCGGTGAACAGCGTCAAAGACGAAGCCAGCATATTCTGCAGGGCGACTTCCCGTCTCGAGCCCTTGCTTGACAGCCTCTAGCACCTCTCTCCGTGTCGGCACGCACTTGTTAAGCATGCCCATTACGCGGATGAGCTCGTTCTCCATCTTGTCGCCGATGATTGGTGAGAGGTGTCTCAGTATAGTGAGGAGCATGGAAGGTCTGTGCTCACTCCATGTTACGTTTATCTCTCTTCTAGGGACGCCCGCGAAGACAACGTATCTTATTCTCTCTGGCAGGTCGATCCCCCTCGCAAGGGGGCTTCTGGTGCTCGCGACACCCACCAGCACGTCATACTCTCCAGATTCAAATTTCAACAGCATCCGCGGATTCATCCTCTCATAAGCGTAGGCCTTTAAGCCCTGGCTCACCAGATATTCAGCGAGCCGCTTAGCGGCTTTCACACCCTCAACTTGTGGGACAAATACGAGGCATCCGCCGCCATGCCTCTTGATAAGTGTGGATACTTCCTCCCATAAGCCGCGGCTTGCCCTTAAGGAAAAGTTTGCAATATTTCTAACAAGCTCAACCGACCGCCCAGGCTCGAAAGAGAGCATGAGTCTGAAAAGAGCCATCCTTTTTGTCCTTCTACCCCTAATCGTCGCGCCAGAAACAACCAGTACACTGTCAGGCGCCTCTCGGTGCGTGGAGAGACCTTCCTCATTCTCCTCGGACTCCTCATCCGCCTTACTCTCCACGATCCTGAGGGACCTCTCTATCTCTTGCTCGCTGAAGCCCATGAGAAGAAGGACTTTGTCAATGTTTCGCGGAGATTTCAGGAACGAGTCCACGTCGTCTACGAAGATGAAGGAGAATTTCGAGTTACGAATCAGCTGAAAGTGCCTATAGAGGAATCTGTCAGTTGTGATGAGTATGTCGTAGTTGTTCTCTGATATGCTTTTTAGGACTTCAGCTGAGAGGCTTTTCTTCATTCCCGAGTAATAGCCCACTATCCTTGGCCTGGTCCCCCCAAGCCTCTCAGCTAAATCCTCAATCCTTTTCAAGAGGTGTTGGACGAGCAGGCTCGTGGGAACTATGATGTATGACTTTTTTCCTCGGACAGCCTGGAAAAGAGCCATCACTAGGCAGAAGGTTGTCTTGCCTGTGCCCGTTGGAGAGACTATAGAGAAGCTCCTGCCGAGAAGGACCCTCCTCGTCCACATCCTCTGGAGGGACCACGGATGAGAGCCGACCACTATCCGGAAAAAATCTTGAAACTCCTCTATCTGCCTGTTGATGTTTAGGGTATCTATGTATTTTCCCGGCCTGATGTTTGCGGCTACATATGGTTGAGCCTCTGATCCACCGATTAGGCATGAGCTACATACACCCACCGATAACAGTTCTTCATCGGTGATGGCGCCTTCACAGTTTGGGCAGAGAAGATGATATATCGACTTCAATGCCTGCTATGCTATGTAAACGACTGTCATCCTCAAATATTATTGCTTGAGAGTTTTAATGAAGATGCCCAGCCATGGCTCATATACTTTCGAAAGAGTCTAGCCCTGCCAGGGGCGGGCCGAGAGAGACAGCCATCTCCGCCATCCTAACACGCGGAGGCGAGCTGCTCGTGGTTAAGAGATGCTTTAGGCCCGGCGACCCATGGAGCAGCCACTGGGCCTTGCCCGGCGGGTTCTGGAAAGATTGTGACGAGAATATACTTCAGACCGTTATCCGCGAGGTGGGGGAAGAGGTGGGGATCGACCTGAGGGGACTTAAGCTTATTGGCTGGCTTAAACCGAAGGCCCCGAGGAGAGCTCCGGATATAGTTGTTTACCCCGCCCTTTTTCTTACAGATGAGAAGCCCCCCGTTCGGCTTTCAAAGGAGCTCGTGGACTTTAGATGGGTGCCGCTCTTCGGCTTGGAGGAGGGAAGAGGCCGCGTTGAGATGGAGGGCGAGATGCTGGATACAGATATTTTTCGTTGGAGGGACGTGGTCATCTGGGGGCTTACTTATAGAGTTGTCAGTGAGTTAAGGCTTATTTCCAGAGACGAGCTTGGGCTCCAGTAAAGCCTCGGAGATGCTTAGATATCCTCTGTCGCCCAGCCAGACGGGTTCTGCCTTTATTCTGAGAGCCTTTTTAAAGAATGGCGCATCTGTTATGAGGGTCTCGTACTCTCCGCCCTCGCCTGCAAGGTTAAAACCATGCCTCTCGGAGAGCCTATCGAGCTCTTCCAACGAGCCGTAATCGAGCCTTCTTCCAAGCCACTCCGGCCCCAGTCCATATGCGCTGACGCCCACGAAAACCAGGTAATACCCTCTTCTCAACACCTCTAGCAGGAGTTCGCGCGGCCTCATCCCCCAGCAAGGAGCCACGTGCCTAACGCCCGCCTTCTCAGCCAGCCACTCCAGCCTTCTCCTTTGATAATGGCTTGCAAGCCCGCCGCTCAGAATCCCATCAGCCCCAAACTCTTTTATTAACGCTGAGAGGCTAACACCCAGCTCCACAACCTCGTCCTCCTTCCTCCCGCTTACCTCTACATACCTGTGCTGCAGACCCATTGCATCCGCTTGTAGGTGCTGTACCCCGATGCAGGCAGTGTGGAACATCCAAGACTCGCGCCGCGCAGACCTAGCCGTGACTAGTAAGGCTACCTCATGACCGGCCTCCCTCGCCAAATCTAGGGCGAGTGTGGAGTCCTTTCCACCTGTGAATAGGGCGATGAGGCGCATCAGCGACCCTTCGAGACGGCCTTAAGAGCGTAGTCGAGGATTGCATCTGTAACTTCTTCACCTGTCGCTGTGCCACCCAAGTCTGGTGTCAGAGTCTTCGCCGAGTCAAGAAGGCTGGTTACGGCCCCTTCAATCGCCTTGGACGCTGCAATCAACCTCTCATCCCTTCTAGTAGAGCCGAGCCAGCCCAGGAGATACGAGGCCGATAGTATGGTTGCGATGGGGTTAGCGAATCTGGGATTGAGTGTTGGGGCAGAACCGTGGACAGGCTCGAATATGCCCATGTGTTCACCTATGTTTGCGGAGCCTGCGAGGCCGATGGAGCCCGTAATTCCGGCGGCCAGGTCTGAGAGGATGTCGCCGAACATATTCGGCGTGAGAACTACGTCAAAGGTGGCCGGATTCACAACCATCTGATAGGCGGCGTTATCCACATACATCTCCTCCACCTCTATACCCCCCTCACGTAAAACCTTCACCGCTATATCTCTGAAGAACCCGTATGATGACAAGACGTTTGACTTGTGAACCACCGTGACTTTCCTGCGCCTCTCCATCGCAAGCCTTTGAGCCATCCTCGAAATCCTCTCAGTTCCACGCCTAGTGATGACAAGTAGAGAGACGGCATGGTCCAGCCCAACATCCTCCACACCCTTGTATAGGTCCTCAGTATTCTCGCGGACGATAACGAAGTCTACCCCGCTCCAAGCCGTCTTCACTCCTTTATACGTCTTGAAGGGCCTGATGTTTGCGTAGAGGTCGAGGCTCCGGCGAAGATAGATTATCACTTCTCTCGCTTTTTCACCAACAGGGCCTTTCAAACAGGCGTCAGAACCCTTAATCTTCTTAAGGGAGTCGCGGGGGAGGGCTTCACCCGTCTCCGCCGCCATCTTATCACCCGCCGGCGCCTCGATGAACTCAAAGCCCACGCCGAGAGTGTCTGCGAGCGCTTCAACTAGGCGCAGAGCATGGCGCGTAACTACCGGGCCTATGCCGTCCCCCGGAATGACTGAAACCCGGAACATCCTTAGA